>JANMKS010000135.1:0-4747 GCA_031372155.1 Sphingomonas sp. | reverse complement strand
GATGCCGTGTGGGCAGCGCGCGAAGCCATTTGGGACGCGGTCAGCAACGGAGGTCAAATATTCCTGTGCGGTGATGGCCGATACATGGCACCAGCGGTCCGCGACACGCTCATAAAAATCCATTGCGATCGAACGGGTGGCGATCATCTGGCGGGATCGAACTGGCTCGAAGGGTTGATCGAGGACGGCGTGTATCACCAGGACGTCTTCGGCTTCGGCAAATAAGCTTATCGTATTGCGATGGTCGGTGCGGGCGCGGGATGACGCCGTCCCCAGGCACGTGCCTGGGCCGCACGCAGCTTTGCGCGCGCGGTTGCGATCGACACGGCGTCTCCCGATTTTTGCGCCGTCAGCAGTGCTCGCTTCTGCGTCGCCACAGCCAGTTCGGCCTGGTGGATATCGGAGCGCGACGGAGCCGCGACAGCGGGCACCGCTGAAAGCAGCGAGGCGATCGCGAGGGTACGGAAGAGTTGCTTCAACGGTTGGTCTTTCGATTTGATACGGTTCACCTTACCAACATACGCGTCAGAACGTAGTTCCACGAAGTCCCGGAACGAGGCACTCGGTCGCCAGGCTCTTGCGAATGCCGCTGATCGGGTCCAGCATCCGCGCGGCAAGCGACGTCAAGTGCGCGCGGGAGAACGGGATGCTACAGCTTAGCGGGCAGGACGCGAGCTTCGTCTATATGGAAACGCCTTCGACGCCGATGCATATCGGATCGGTCGGCATTTATGACCCGTCGACTGCGCCCGGGGGCTTCGTCCGCTTCAAGGATATTCTGGCTTTCATCGAAAGTCGGCTGGGCGGCGCGCGGTCGTTTCGCCAGCGCCTCGTGCGGGTGCCGTTCGATCTCGACCATCCCTATTGGATCGAAGACCCCGATTTCGACATCGAGTATCACGTGCGGCACATCGCGCTTCCCGCGCCCGGCGACTGGCGGCAATTGTGCATTCAGGTCGCACGGCTGCACTCGCGCCCCATGGACCTCACCAAGCCGCTGTGGGAATTCATCATCGTCGAGGGGCTCGACAACATCGAGGGGCTGCCCAAGGGCTGCTTTGCGCTGGTTTCGAAGGTGCATCACGCCGCTATCGACGGCATGTCGGGTGTGGAAATGTCGGCGGCTGTCCATGACCTGTCGCCCGAAAAGGCCAATCGCTACGACGACAGCGGCTGGAAGGCGGAGGCCAAGCCCGGCATCGGCGAGTTGTTGATCAGCGGATATTTCAACGCGTTGCGCCAGCCCGCCAAATATATGGAAACAGTGGCGCGTTCTGTTCCGGGACTGGCGCGGCTGGCATCTGAAGTAAGCAAGGGCGAACTGTCGATCAAGGGCGCACGCACGCCGCCGAAGACACGATTCAACGCCAAAGTGTCCTCGCACCGGGTATGGGACGGGGTGCCGTTTCCGCTTTCCGATGTGCGTGCGATCAAGGACGCCTTGCCCGGCGCGACGGTCAACGATGCGATATTGACGATCATCGGCGGCGGGTTGCGTCGCTATCTGTCCGACAAGGGAGAGCTTCCGGCGGAAAATATGACCGCGATGGCGCCGATCTCGGTGCGGGCCGAGGGCGAGAAGTCGGCGCTCGGCAATCTGGTTTCGGCGATGGTCGTCAGCCTGGGGACGCAGATCGCCGACCCAATGAAGCGGCTGGCGCATATCCACGAGGATGCCGTCAATTCAAAGGGGCTGACCAACGCCGTGGGAGCACGCACGTTGACCGACTATTCGCAGTTGATCCCCAGCGGCCTCGCCGGGCTGGGCGCTCGACTGTACACCCGGCTGGGCGTTGCCAATGCCACCGCACCGGTTTTCAATGCGGTCGCAACCAACGTGCCCGGCAGCCGGGTGCCGCTGTATTTCTGCGGAGCGCGGATGGTGAAGATGTATGGGATGGCGCCCATTTTTGATTCGATGGGCCTGATCAATACTATCTATTCCTACGTCGACGAGATCGCGATCAGCTTCACGAGCGACCGTGACATGATGCCCGATCCGGCCGCATATGCCGATGCGTTGCGAGCCTCATTCGCAGAGTTGCTGGCGGCAGCTCGCGCCGTAAATTCTGCTGCGCCGAAGCCACCGAAAGTTTCACGAAAGATCAAGGAGAAGGTATGATGGCCAAGGACAATGGCGGCGAAAAGATGAGCGAGAAATTGACCGAAGGCGGCAAGAAGGCCGGCAAGGCGATGAAGGATATGGCCACGAACGCCGCGACCAATGCGTCGGCCCTCAACAGCAAAGTGATCGACCACGCCGAGGCGAACACACGCGCGGCATTTGCGGCCATGCGTTCAGCGGCGAGCGTCAAATCCGTTCAGGATCTTGCCAAGATTCAATCGGATTTCGTGAAGGAACAGGGCGCGCGGTCGATGACGCAGGTCAAGGAAGTCAGCGATCTGATCGTGCAGTTCGGGCGCGATGCAATGACTGCATTCCGCCCCAAACCCTGATGCTAATGGACTGAGCGCGACGGGTAGAAGAGCGCGCGCAGCCCGCTACGGTCGAAAGGCTTCCACGCGCCTTCGGGCTGTGCGAGCCGGTCGGCCACGGCAAACAGGACAAGCGGGTTCGCGCCGAGGCCGCAATGGCTTCCCGAAACCTGCACGTTCTCGGTATGATCGGTCGCGGGTTCCTGGCAATTCTGCCACGCCACGATGCCGTCGCCTTTTGAAAAGATCGCGGTGGACGGGACAGGTGGCGCCTGCTCGCTTTCACGGAGTTGCGCGCGCGTCTCGGGATCTTTCATACGCTGGCCGCTTAGCATTTCGTATAGCTTCCAGACGTTGGTCGCGCGCGGATCGCCGGCGAATGGCGAACCGAGCGTCACGATCTGGCGAACGAGATCGGGGCGTCGACGCGCAAGTTGGCGTGCAAGGATCCCCCCGAGGCTCCAGCCGACCAGCGAAACCTTTTGCCCGGTCGCTTCGTAGATCGCGTCGAGCCGGGCGATCAGCTTTTCGCCTTCGCGGCCGATCGCGCGCGGCCCCAGGTTTCGTCCGAGCTCCCAGCCATGGACGTCGTAACCCTGCTGCTTCAGATAGCGACGCAGGATGCTGGTTGAGGCGTCCGTCGTCGTGAAGCCGGGCAGAACCAGAACCGGGTGTCCGTCACCGCGCTTCGCACTCCACAGGAGCGGCGCGGCAATCGGCAGCGTGCTCATTTCAGCGAGAGCACGTGGCAATTCGGTGAGAGCAAGCAAGGCCGATGGCGCTTTCACGGATATATCTGATTGTGATTGCACGGTATTCCCTCCCGAACTCGGTCCGGATCTATGAATGTGTCCGGTGCCGAACGCCTATCCTGCCCGAAAGGTTACGGTTGTCGAGCGTTTTTATTTGCAACGCGTTAACCGTCGCTTTCGAAACCATAGGCCGAACGCCTCGCGTCGGCCTGTCCCGCCATCAGTGACAGGATGGCAAGGTCATGCAACGTGCCCGCACGATCCCGGACGTGATCGCGCAACATGGCTTCGCCACGAAAACCCGATTCTTCGAAAAGCGTGATGGCACCGCGCTGATCGGGGGTCATGCGCGCGACCAGCTTCGTCGAGCCGCGCTCGACGGCCAAGCGAATGCTTTCCTGAAGCATGATCCGGCCCAGTCCGTGACCGCGAACGGCCGGTGCGACCAGAAGGCGAAGTTCGGCCACGTGCGGCGACCAGCCGAGCGGGTCGCGGACGACGGCACTCGTCGCCACGACGGTGTCACCGAGGACAGCGATCAGACTGTCGATTTCTCCGTCGGCGATCGCCTGCTCCCAAGCCTCGATGACGCGGGCGTGCTTGATGTCGCGGCTGAGAAACAACAGGTCGTGTTCGGGCAGTGCGGCCGCGAAGCGCCCGACGGCGACGGCGTCCCCGCGCACAAAGGGCCGGATGGTCGCAGGCTTTCCGTCAATCTGGATTGTTTTCAAAGGCTTCGTTCCCCTAGCCAACGGTCGAGTTGTGGCCACAAGCGCTTGATCGCGTTGCCGCCTGCGACCAGACTGACATGCCCGCCCTTCAGGACAATCTGCTGCTTGTCAGTCGAACCGATCATGTCAATGAGCGGCGCAGACGCCGCTGCGGGGACGATGTGATCGTGTTCGGCGGTCACATGCAGGAACGGGACGGTGATCGTGCCGAGATCGACTGCTCGCCCGCCCACCGTCATCCGCCCCTCTTTCAGGTCATTGTCCCACATGAGCTGCTTGGTTGTCTGGCGGAAATACTCGCCCGCGAGCGGTAGCATGTCGCTCGCCCAGCGGTCGAACATGCGGTATGATTTCACGAACTCGTCGTTCCACATATTGTCCCAGAGGCGAATGTTACCCGCGACCTGAGCGCCGGGGCGAAGCATCGAAAATCCCGAGTAGAGCATTTCGGCCGGGCAATTGCCGAAGGTCGCGACGAGCCGGTCGACGTCGAAGAAGCGCTTGTCCGCCCAGGCCTGAAAAGACTCCATCGCCTTGAAGTCGATCGGCGTCGTGAACGTCACGAGGTTGGTCATGCCTGCGTCCGGGTGCAGCGACGCCCAGAGGAGCGACAGGACGCCGCCGAAGCAGTAACCAGCGACGGTCAGGTCGGGTTCTCCGGTGGTTTCCTTGACCTTCGCCACGCAAGCCGGGAGGAAATCGAGGACGTAATCCTCAAGCGCCAGGTGCTTTTCGTCGGCGCGCGGCGCTTCCCAGTCGACCATGAACACGTCGTAACCCTGGCGCAGCAGGAACTCGACGAAGCTTTGCCCGGGAACCATGTCGAAG
>JANMKS010000130.1:0-2069 GCA_031372155.1 Sphingomonas sp. | reverse complement strand
CGGGCGAACAAGTCCGACAAGCGCACGACCGACTGGCTGAGTTGGTAAGCCAGACGATAACCGCCCGCAGCGATGGGGCCGACGAACAGCCCGACGAGCACGACCATGAATTGACGGCTCGCCGCGTTCAGCGTCGCATTGGCATTGGTCGCCAGCGCGAATCGCCAGAACCCGGGATGAACGCTGGGCGTTTCACCGGCGTACGACCAGCGACCCAATAAACCCGGAGCGACGCGATGCACGCTCAGCCAATAGGCAACCGCAGTGCAGATCTCTGCCAATCCCCATGCAATCAGAAAGCCGGTTATCGAGGCACCGGCCGCAAACGCGCCGATTGCGCCCAGGAAGCGCATGAGCGGCGTCACCGCATCGGCGATCGCCCCCACGGCATAGCGGTTATGAAGCCGCAGGATACCGACCGCAGTCGATCGCACCGCCATCAACGATATTGCACTGAAGATAAGCGCGCGCCCTGCAAGCTGGTCCGACCAGCCCAACCGCGGCTGAAGGAGTTCGATCGCGACGACGGCGATTCCGCATCCCACGACGGCGCCCCCCAGATCGAGCGCCAGGCAGAAGCGGACTAGGCGACCGAGCGCGCCTGAATTGCCCGACTTAAGGTGTTGTGCACCATAGCGGATGACGATCTGCCAGGTCTGGAACGAGACCAGCGCGCCGATCGCCTGTGCGGTGCTGAGCACGAGCATGAACTGGCCGAATTTGAGGAGCGGAAGCGAACGGGCGGCCAAGGCGAGATACGCAAGGCTCAGCAGCGCTCCGAAGCCCTTCCCCGTCAACAGCCAACCGACGTTTTGCAAGACGCGACCAAATGGGCTCGAAGACGAAGCGGTCGGCAAGGGCGGTTTTCTCTCAAACGGTGGCGGGCTAGAGGATGCGGATGCGGGTTGCCTTCCTCTACATCGCAGAAGCCTATCAGTGCTACCATGCCGCCGCAGTCGCAATCGAACTGGCGGCGCGGCCCGGTTATCACGTCGTAAGCTATTATAACGATCCCGAAACGCCGCATCACCTCGAACGGGTCCGGCTGGCTTATGGCGCACCGTCCATGACTGGCATCGCACTGCGACGATCCCCGCTCACGCGCGCGCTGCAAGCGATCAGGCGGCTGGGCATGTTCAAGACGTTGGTCATGCGCGACAACGCGCGTGAATTGAACGGATTCGACGCCGTCATTGCGGTCGAGAACACCACTGCCGCGCTGCGCCGCATAGGCGTCACCAAACCCCGCCTGATCTATCTGCCTCACGGTTTCGGCGATCGCGCTCGGGGCTTTATTCCGCGCATCGCCGCGTTTGATTTCGTCGTTCTGGCGGGCGAGAAAACGGCGCGCCGAATGCTGGCGGAAAGGTTGATCAGGCCGAAAGATCATGCGCTCAGCGGCTCGATCAAGCTCGAAACGGGCGCCGCAATTGCCCGATCAGCCGCGCTGCCCTTTGCCGCTGAGCAGCCGGTCGTCCTCTATAACCCGCACAAGGAACCCCGGCTGACATCGTGGCGGCGCTTCGTCGAACCGTTGCTTGCGAATTTTGCCGCCGGGACAGACCTGAACCTGATCGTCGCGCCGCATGTGAAGATGTTCCGGCGGCACAGCGAGCGCACCCGTGCAGAGTGGCGCGCTCGCAGCACGGCGAACGTCCTGGTCGATCCGGGCAGCGACCGGTCGGTCGATACCAGCTATCTTTCCTGCGCCGACATCTACGTCGGCGACGTCAGCAGTCAGGTTTATGATTTCCTCGCGGTTCCGCGACCCTGCGTCTTCCTGAACGCGCACGACATTGACTGGCGCGACGACCCGAGCTTTGCCCATTGGCATCTGGGCGACGTCGTCGACGACCCGGCCGACCTGATGGCCGCGATCCGGGCGGCACCTGCGCGTCATGCCTGCTATCGGGCGCGGCAGGAGGAGATGGCGGCGGCGACGCTCGGCGATCGAACGCCGGGCGCGGCGCGGCGCGCGGCGGACGCCATCGCCGAGTTCCTCGCGCGATGAAGATCGGTTTCCTCTTCAACCACGAAGCGCCGCATCAGGCCAGCCACACCGCGCCGAT
>JANMKS010000290.1:0-2964 GCA_031372155.1 Sphingomonas sp. | reverse complement strand
GCGCGATCTTCACCGCAAAGTCGATCATGTCCTGAATATGATCGGTCGCAACCGACCAGCGTGTCGGCTCGCGGATGTTGAGTGCTGCGATGTCGGCCTTGAACGCGTCGGTATAAAATCGCGCCACGTCCCAGATCGTCTTCGCCTCGCGCGCCGCTGCTGCTTCCATCTTGTCATCGCCCAGGTCGGCATCGGAAGTCAGATGGCCGACGTCGGTTATGTTGATGACATGCGTGGTGTCGTAACCCTTGAACTCGAGCGCCCGTCGCAACGTGTCGGTAAAGACATAGGCGCGCAAATTGCCGAGGTGCGCGTAGTGATAGACGGTCGGGCCGCAGGAATAGATTTTCGCGTGGCCGGGTTTGATCGGCCGGAACGTCTCGACGCTGCGGGTCAGGCTGTTGAAAAGGCGTAGCGGCGTGTCGGTCATCGCCGCCCTTTAGAGCGGGTGCGCGCCTTGGCAAAGCCACGTCGTCGGTCCCTGCCTTGCAAGGCCGGCCGCGCTTCGCCGAGTCCGTAAGCAAGCTTCGCTTGCGTGCGGCCGGCTCAGCGTTGGAGGCCCGACCGGGAATCGAACCCGGGTGCGAGGATTTGCAGTCCTCTACGTAACCACTCCGCCATCGGGCCTGAACGGATGCGCGCTCTGCGCGGACCCTGCGCGGCTGTCAACTCGTCACCCGGCAAAGTGGTGTTGCGGCAGCCCTTCGACATCGACGTCGATCGCGAACAAGCCACCGGCGAGCGGCTGTCGCTTCAGTGCCGCCTCGTCGAGTTCCTGCCGGGCCGACGTGACGTAGAGTGTCTTCAGATCAGGACCGCCGAACGCGGCCTTGGTCACGTTGGACACGGGCAGGGGATAATGCCTCAGCAACTCGCCCGAGGGTGCATAACGGTCAAGCCCCCAGCCGCCGTACAGTGCGCTCCACACGCAACCCTCGCTGTCCACGATCGGACCGTCGGGCTTTCCCCGGTCGACCGTGGCGAAGATGCGCTTGCCGGTCACATGACCGTCTTCGGACAGGTCGAAGGCGTGGATGAGACCGTTGCGCGTGTCGGTGTGATAGAGTGTGCGTCCGTCGGGTGACGTCGCGGGCCCGTTGGTGATCGCATAACCCGAATCGGCGCGGTGGAGGCCGCGCGAGTCATAGCGATACAGCGAACCGGTCGGCTCCCTGCACCCATCGTCCATCGTCCCGAACCACAAGCGACCCGCCGCATCGACATGGCCGTCGTTCAGGCGGTTGCCGGGCACATCGCACTCCACCGGCTGCCGCAGTGTGAAGCTAGCCGTGTCGGGCCGGAAGTCGTGCAAGCCGGACTGCAATCCGACCACGAAGCCGTCGACGCCGCAGGGTAGGATGAAGCCGGGGTTTGGCGGCGTCGGCCAGCTTTGCCGGGCACCTGTCGCAGGCTCGAACCGGTGGATGGTATCGGACTTGATGTCGGTGAACCACAGCGCCTGCTCACGCGCCGACCACATCGGACCTTCGCCCAGCGCAGCCTGCACCGGCCACACGCACCGCGCCTCGGACGCATTTGCCGTCATCGACGCTGACTGCTTTCCAATTTTCGCGCGGCCAGAACCTCAGCGAAGAACTCGCGGTAGCGTCTGGCGATGATGGGCCACGCGAATTCGGCCGCACGTGCGACGCGCTTCTCGACCAGGGCCGGTCGATCGGACCAGCCCCGCGTGATCGCGTCGGCAACTGCCTGTGGTTCTTCGGTATCGGTCAGGAACTCCTCGTCCCCCACGATCCACCTTACCCGTGGCGTGTCATGTGCGATCACCGGCAATCCGCACGCGATCGCCTCCAGAAAGACGTTGCCGAACGATTCCTCCTTCGACAGGTGCAGGAACGCGTCGCACGAGCGATAAAGCATCGGCATGTCGCGCGCAGGCACGGATACGCGCGTGAACCGATCGGGCAGCAGCGACTTTGCCAGTGCGTCGATTTCCTCCCGCAACGGGCCGTCACCCGCGACGACCAGGTGCGCGTCCGGTATGCGCGCGACGGCTTCGACACCCGCCGCCACCCGTTTGCTCGGGATCAGCGCACTGACCATCAGGACGGTTTTCCTGCCGTCGGGAATGCCGAAGCGATCGCGTTGTGCCGGACCGGGACAGAACAGCGTCGTGTCGATGCCGTTCGGGATCAGCGCGCTGCGCCAATTCGAACGATTTTTGTCGAAATATTCAGGGTTTGAGCATACCAGCCCGTCACAACCGAAGTAGGCGTATTCAGCATCCTGCGATCGGGCGGGCCAGTCCCCGTTCTGGGTGACGAAGATATGCGCCGGTCTTTGGCCCTTTGTGGTCTTGGCGCGCAGGATCCAGTTGGTGAACGGGTAGGAACAGGTGACGGAAATATCGTAATCGCTTGGGTGATAGTGTCGCCAGAGCCCGGGCATGAAACTTGCCTCTTCGTAACTCGTTTCTCCCCTCAGGAGCGGAAATTTGGGAAATCGTTCGAACCGCTCGCGCCTTGCCGAAGGCGTACGGATAAACGCATACGGAACATCGGGGCGTGCATCTCCTGATCCGATCAGCGTGACCGTGTCTCCGTTGCGCGCCAGTTCCGCTGCGAGCGCAATCAACGCGGTTTCGGCACCGCGGTCGTATCTGTGGAAGCCGGGCAGGACGAACGCGATACGCATGAATGTCAGACTGTTCCTTGTTGGAATGCGGCGCATTGCCGACGCGCGGCGCAATGGCAAGGCTGTCCTGAGCACACCGGTGTCCCACACTTTCGTCAGCGGGCCTTGCGCCACGTGAAGATCGTACCTGCAGCGCTTGTCAGCCGCCTCGGCTGGACGACGGGTTCCTATGGAATCGTGCAGGGGCTGCGGCTGGTCAGCAATGTCATCCTGACCCGGCTGCTCGCGCCCGAGCTGTTCGGCATAATGGTCATCGTCAATGTGCTCAGGACAGGCGTCGAGCTGCTCTCCGACATCGGCGTTGGACAA
>JANMKS010000123.1:0-6323 GCA_031372155.1 Sphingomonas sp. | reverse complement strand
CCGAGCGGGGGAACCATCTTTGCCGCGGTCTGGGGATTGATCGGGTCGAGCGCGATGATCTGATCGGCGAGCAGCGCATAGCCCGCTCCGTCGGCACGGTTGAACCACCGCTGATTGACCGAAAAGGCACCGACCAGCGCACGGAACCGGTTCGGATTGGTAAGCGTGAACTGGTCATGCTGCAACAATGCCTCGACCGCCTCCAGCGTGTCGCTGCGTGCCGACAGCGCCTGCACCGAAAACCATTTGTCGAGCACAAGCGCATTGTCGCGATAGCGCCGGTAGAAGGCGTCGAGCGCGGCCGTGCGCCGTCCCGAATCGCCGTTTGCGAGCGCCCCGAGCGCGGCCAGCCGGTCGGTCATGTTGTCCGCCGCTTCGAATTGCGCATGGGCCAGATCGGCGGCGTCCCCTGCCCCGCTTGCCGCGATATAGGCGAGCGCGAGATTGCGGACGCGCCGTGCGCCCTTGGCCGCCGGCGAATAGACGAAGCGTTCGGCCGCGTGACGGGCATAGAGCGCACGCCATTGCCGGTCATGCGTACGCGCCATGTCGGCGCGCAATGCCTCTCGCGCGCGCGCAATCGCCTCCGGATCGACGACGAGCATATGGTCGCCGACGAACGCCTCGCTCGGCAGCATCACGGCTTCGGCGACGAAGGCCGGATCGAGCGCAGCGTCGGCCAGGGTCGCGCCGACCGCATCGACCACGGCGGCGTGATCGGCAGTGCCGGTCGAAACAGCGGTGACAAGCGTATCGAGCATGAGCTGCTGCATCGCCTCGTACCGGGCGAAGGGGTCGTCGTCATGCCCCGACAGGAATGCCAGATCGGCGGGCGAGCGGTTGGTTTCGACGATTATGGGTGCCGAAAAACCGCGGTTGATCGACAGGGCTGGCGGCAGGTCATAGCCTTCGAACGTCAGTTCGGCGTGCGCTTCGGTAAGGACGAACAAGCGTTCGTCGCGCTTATCGCCGTCGCGGCCGAACAATGCGAGACGGAGCGGGAGCGGCATCGGCTCCTTTTCCGGCTGTCCGCGAGTCGCGGGCACGGTTTGCGACAGCGAGAGCGTCGCGGTCGTTCCTTCGTGGCGCAATTCGGCCTTCACGCGCGGGGTGCCCGCCTGTTCGTACCAAAGGCGGAAGCGCGTCAGGTCGATGCCGCTCGCGTCCTCCATCGCTTTCACGAAATCCTCGCACGTCACGGCCTGTCCGTCGTGCCGGTCGAAATAGAGGTCGGACCCGGCGCGAAACTTTTGCGGCCCCAGCATGGTGTGGAGCATGCGTATGACTTCGGCGCCCTTGTTATAGATCGTCGCGGTGTAGAAGTTGCCGATTTCCATATAGCTGTCGGGCCGGATCGGATGCGCGAGCGGCCCGCCGTCTTCGGGGAATTGCGCCGCACGCAGCATCCGCACGTCCTCGATCCGCTTGACCGCCGCCGATCCCTGATCCGCGCTGAACTGCTGGTCGCGAAAGACGGTGAAGCCTTCCTTCAGCGAAAGCTGGAACCAGTCGCGGCAGGTGACGCGATTGCCCGACCAGTTGTGGAAATATTCGTGCGCGACGACGCCCGTGACCCCGTCGTAATCCATGTCGGTCGCGGTGTCGGAATCAGCGAGGATGTAGCGCGAATTGAAGATGTTGAGCCCCTTGTTCTCCATCGCGCCGAAGTTGAAATCGTCGACCGCCACGATGTTGAACACGTCGAGGTCGTATTCGCGGCCATAGACGTCCTCGTCCCATTTCATCGACGTCTTGAGCGCGGCCATGGCATGCGCTGTCTTGGGCAGGTCGGCTTCGCGGACCCAGATGCCGAGTTCGACCTTGCGACCGCTCAACGTCGTGAAGCTGTCGCGGTTCGCCTTTATGTCTCCCGCGACCATCGCAAAGAGATACGAAGGCTTGAAGAACGGATCGCGCCACTGCGCCCAGTGACGCCCGTCATCGAGGGTGCCCGCCGCGACATGATCGCCGTTGGCAAGCAGCACCGGATAAGCGTCCCGGTCGGCGGTCATGCGGACCGTAAAGCGGCTCAACACGTCGGGCCGGTCGGGGAAGAATGTAATGCGCCGGAACCCCTCGGCCTCGCATTGCGTGCAGAGCAGGCCGCCGCTGGCATAGAGGCCCATCAGCTTGGTATTGCGCTCCGGCGCGGTCTCGACCTCGGTCTCCACCGTTGCGCTGTCGCCGTCCAGGTCGATGACGAGCTTGCCTTCCTCCAGACGCCAGTCGTTGATCGTCACTCCGTCGACGCGCACGGCGATGGGCGTCAGTCCTTCGCCGTCGAGCACCAGTGGACGGGCGTGCGCGCCGTTGCGCCTGACCTGAAGCACCGCGACGGTGTGCGTTCTTGCCGGGGCCAGATCGAAGTCGAGTGCAATGTCGGGAACGAGCCAGTCGGGCGGACGATAGTCTTCGCGGCGGACGATGTGCGGTTCGGTCTGGGCAATTGCGGCGACGGTCGTCTGGATATCAAGCATCGTTAAGGACTTACGCGGACGCGTGCGTTGCGGCAATAACGAAGCATGGCACGCATCCTGATCTTCGGCCTGGGCTACACCGCAGCGCGCGTTGCCGATGCGCTGCGGGGGCGCGGGTGGACAGTCGATGCGACCGGATCGGCGGGCAATCTGCGGTTCGACGACGCTGCCACGGTCGCGGTCGTGGCGGCGCAGGCGACGCATATCCTGTCATCAGTACCGCCGGTGGTGGACGGCGACCCCGTACTTGGTGCCTTTGGCGACCGGCTGGCAGGCAAATGGCTCGGCTATCTGTCGTCGACCGGCGTTTATGGCGACACCGGCGGCGGCTGGGTCGACGAAAGCGCGCCCGTGCGGGGAAGGCGCGAGAGCCGCAACGTCGCCGATGCCGCGTGGCTCGAGCGGGGAGCGCGTGTGTTTCGCCTGCCGGGGATCTACGGCCCTGACCGCTCCGCGCTCGACCGCGTCGCACAGGGCAAGGCGCACCGGGTCGCGCTGCCCGACCAGGTGTTCAGCCGGGTGCATGTCGACGATATCGCAAGCGGCGTGCTGGCCGCGCTCGATGCGCCGCCGGGTGCGTATAATCTGGCAGACGACCTGCCGTGCGACCAGAATGCAGTCGTCGAGTGTGCCGCATCACTGTTGCGCGCGGCAATGCCCGAATTCGTCGCGCTCGAGGATTTGTCCCCGATGGCGCGCGGGTTTTACGCGGAGAACCGCCGCATCGCCAACGGCAAGGCGAAGAGGATATTGGGCTGGACGCCGCGCTATCCCGACTTCACCTCGGGCCTTCGCGCGCTGAGCGCGACAAGGAGTCCGCCAAGTGCGAGCGCGCCACCCCCTGCGGCAAGCAATGACCAGCGATAATCCTCGACCACGGTCGAGATGATCATGGCCATGATCGGGGTCAGGACGCTCGAGTAAGCCGCGCGTGCGGGGCCGATTTCGCGGATCACGCCGAAATAGCAGGTGAATGCAACTGCGCTGGCAAAGACGCCGAGATAAGCAACGCCGCCCAGATAGCTTGCGCTCCAGTCCACTTGCGGCGCGCCGACCGTGACCAGCGCGAGCGCCGCGTTGATGGCGGCCCCCCACAGCATACCCCACGCCAGCGTCGACGCCATCGGGAGCGCCCGGCCCCAGGCAGTACCCTGCATGATGTTGGCGGTGGATGCCGACAATACGCCGAGCAGAGTCAGCGCCACGCCGAGCAGCGTTGCCTCCACCCCGGCCGCGTCGGCGCGAACCTCTTGCAGGATGAGTAGCCCGACGCCGAGGACCGCGATGCACGAGCCGATCAGGAATTGTCGCGAGATGCGCTGCTTCAGAAAGACGCTGCCGAGGAGCGCGTTCGGAACGAGCAGCAGCGCGAACAGCACGGCGACAAGGCCCGAAGTGACGTGCTCCTCGGCACGATAGACGAAGTTGAAGTTGAGCACGAACTGGGCAAAGCCGAAGAGCGCGGCAAAGACATGACCTGTCCGCCCGATGCCGAATGGTGCCCGGACGTAGGCGGCATAGGCGAACATCGCGAGCGCGGCGATGGCAAATCGATAGGCGACCGACCAGGTCGGCGGCACTGTCCCCAGTTGTCCGCGAATGACGATCCAGGTCGTGCCCCAGACGATCGTGGCGATGATGAACGGGACCAGGACGCGCGGTCGCAGGATGCTTTCGTCGCTCACAACGCGGCGAGTGCAGCAGCCAGCATGTCGATGTCACCCCGTGGCTGGTCCCATGAAACGACGAAGCGTACCTCGCCGTCGGCCCAGTCGTAGAAGTCGAACCCCTGCGCGCGCAACGCCGCTGCCTCTTCAGGCGTCGCCCGAAGGAACACCTCGTTCGCCTCTACCGGATGCAGCAGCCGCATTCCCGCAGCAGCGGCAAGTGTCGCCGCCCCGGCATTGGCGGCACGGGCATTCGCCAGCCAGCGATCCTCATCGAGTAGTGCATGAACCTGCGCCGCGAGGTAGCGCCCCTTGGAATTCAGATGCCCGGCCCGCTTGCGCCGGATACGGACCTCATCGGCCAGCGACGTGTCGAACAGGATCAGAACCTCCGCACACAAGCCACCGTTCTTGACGAAGCCAAAGCTCAGCGCCTCGACCCCCGCACGCCAGGTGAGGTCGGCAGGGGCTGCTCCGCTGTGCACGACCGCGTTGGCAAAGCGCGCACCGTCCATGTGCAGGCGAAGGTTGCGGGCGCGGGCGATGGCACTGATTGCGGCCACTTCTGCCGCGGTATAGGTCAATCCGTATTCGGTCGCGTTGGTGATCGAAACCGCCGCCGCCTGCGTTCGGTGGACATCGTCTGCGATCGCGTCGAGCCGCCTTGAGAGCGTATCCGGCGTCAGCTTTGCACCGGTGCCGCCGGCGAGCAGCAGCTTGCCCCCGCCAGAGAAGAACTCAGGCGCGCCCGCTTCGTCGTTCTGGATGTGCGCGTCCTCGTGACAGACTGTCCCGCGAAACGGTGGACAGAGCGCCGCGAGCGCGAGGCTGTTCGCCGCGGTTCCGGTCGCGACCCAGATCGCCGCGACATCGGTAGCGAACAGCCGTGAGAAGCGATCATCGAGCGACGCGCTAAGGGCGTCGCCGTCATAGGCCGTGTCGACGACATTGGCGCGTGCCATGGCGTCGAGCACGGCAGGATGAGCCGAAGCCGCATTGTCTGAGAAGAAGCGCATGGGAGCGTCCATGCGAGCCGCCTTCGAACCGGTCAATCGCCAAGGGCGCAAATATTATTGTGCGGTGCAGCAACGATTGCTGTAGCGTGCTCGTTATCGCTGTTCCCGCTCAACGCAAAAGGTCTGTTCATGCGCCTGTCGAAACTGATGTCGCATCCGCTTCCCCCGCTCGCGGGGAGGCGTGTATCGCGGTTGCAGGCAATGGATGGTTTCGGCAGCAACCCGGGCAACCTTCTGGCCAAAATGTTCGTCCCGGATGGGCTTCCGACCGGTGCCGCTCTGGTGGTCGTCCTTCACGGCTGCACGCAGACAGCGGCGGGTTACGACACCGGGGCGGGCTGGTCGGAACTGGCCGAGCGGCACGGCTTTGCGGTCCTCTATCCCGAGCAGCGGCGTGCCAACAACGCAAACCTGTGCTTGAACTGGTTCGAGCCGGGGGACATCCGGCGCGGCGCGGGAGAGGCTGCGTCGATCCGACAAATGGTCGCCCATGCCGTCGCGAGCGCGGGCGTCGATCCGGGTAGGGTCTTCATAACGGGGCTGTCCGCGGGCGCAGCAATGGCGGCAGTGATGCTCGCCACCTATCCCGAGGTGTTCGCAGGCGGCGGCCTCATTGCCGGTCTGCCCTATGGTACCGCGCAGTCGATGCAGGCCGCGCTTCAGCGGATGCGCGGGCGCGGGTCCGAAAGTGATGCCGCACTTTCGGCACTGGTGCGCGGCGCGTCGGATCACCAGGGGCCGTGGCCGCGCGTTTCGGTGTGGCATGGCGGCGCCGATACGACGGTGGACGCGAGCAATGCCGACGCAACGGTGGCGCAATGGTGCGGGGTGCACGGCATCGACACACCCGCCATCTTCACGCAGGCGGACGGCGTGGCCCACAGCCGCTGGTACGACGGGACGGGCGCGCTGTGTGTCGAGGAATATCGCATCGCGGGCATGGGACATGGCACCCCGATCGATCCCAATGGCCCCGACGGCTGCGGATTGAGCGGCTCCTTCCTGATCGACATGGGCGTGTCTTCGACGCACCGCATCGCCGAATTCTGGGGTTTGCTGACGGCGGAGCCGCGCCAGTCGCGGGCCCGGACGGCTGCGGAACCGCACGCGCGGCACCGGGCGAATGTTCCGTCCAGCTTCAACGTCCAGACCGTGATCGAGGA
>JANMKS010000115.1:0-3007 GCA_031372155.1 Sphingomonas sp. | reverse complement strand
GATGCCGAAGGCGACACGGCAATGGTCGACGACGGCGTCGTGCAACTGGCGGCGCTTGCCGAGCGCGCAGAGCGTGACAAGGTTGCCGCCTTGCTTGCGGGAGAGGCCGACGCGAACGATACCTATATCGAGGTCAACGCGGGGGCGGGTGGCACCGAAAGCAACGACTGGGCCGAAATGCTCGGCCGCATGTACACGCGCTGGGGAGAGCGTCACCGCATGAAGGTCGAGACGATCGACTATCATGCGGGCGACCAGGCCGGGATCAAGTCGGTCACGTACCTGCTGAAGGGCGAGAACGCCTACGGCTATGCCAAGACCGAGAGCGGTGTGCACCGGCTCGTGAGGATCAGTCCTTTCGGGAGCGGCGACAAGCGCCAGACGAGCTTTGCCAGCGTCTGGGTCTATCCGGTCGTCGACGAGAATATCGACATAGAGATCGTCGAAAGCGACCTGCGCATCGACACCTTCCGGGCATCAGGCGCGGGCGGACAACACATCAATACGACCGACAGCGCGGTACGCATCACCCACATGCCCACGAACATTGTCGTCCAGTGCCAGAACCAGCGCAGCCAGCACAAAAACAAGGCGGAGGCGATGAACCAGCTTCGCGCGCGTCTGTACGAGGCCGAATTGCAACGGCGCGAGACCGAGGCCAATGCAACCGCCGCATCAAAGACCGACATCGGCTGGGGTCATCAGATCCGGTCGTACGTCATGCAGCCGTATCAGATGGTCAAGGATCTGCGCACCGGCGTCACCTCGCCAAGCCCGAGCGAAGTGCTCGACGGTGACCTCGACCGCTTCATGGCGGCGGCGCTGTCACAGCGCGTGACCGGCGAGAAGGTCGTCGTGGAGGACGTGGACTAGTGGTCAATCCGCCGATCCGTTCGTCCCGAGCGGCCATGGCAGGTGTTTTCCTGCTCGCAGCCTGTAACAACGGCAGCGCCGCCGATCAGCCCAAGCCGTCGCAATTTCCCGCAGCGTCGCGCCCCGTCGCGTCGATCGTTTCGGCGCGCTGGTCCGACGAGGACAGTCGCGACAGCGCGGGCGAGGCCGTGGAAGTCATGGATCGCGCGGGCGTGAAATCCGGCATGACCGTTGCCGACATCGGCGCGGGCGAAGGGTATTACACGATCCGCCTGGCGGCGCGCGTCGGCAAGGACGGTCGCGTTCTGGCGCAGGACATCGTACCCGAAGTGCGCGACACGCTTGCCCAGCGGGTCGAGCGGGAAAAGCTTGAAGCCGTCACGGTGAAGCTCGGCACACCCGACGATCCCGACCTTCCCGCCGACAGCTTCGACCGGGTGTTTCTGGTCCACATGTATCACGAGATCGCCAGCCCGTACGCCTTTCTGTGGCATCTGCGACCGGCGACAAAGTCCGGCGGACGCGTGATCGTCGTGGACGCGGATCGGCCCACCAACCAGCACGGCACGCCGCCTGCGCTCCTCAAATGCGAATTTGCAGCGGTCGGCTACAAGCTCGTCGACTTTCAGAACATGCCTGCGGCGGGCGGTTATCTCGCCGCGTTCGAACCGGTCGGCGAAAGGCCCGAGCCAAAGACCATTCGCCCGTGCTCAGGCTAGTGGATCGCCCTGATATTTGAGCTCAAGATACTTGCCCTGTGTCGCAAGTTTTTCGAGGTCGCCGCGGGCAAGCTGCTCGCTCATCCGGGCGAGCTCGCCATCGACGACCGATAGTCCCTCGACGAGCTGTCGTTCGGGCATCATGCCGTCGGTATCGACACGGCGGAGCGCATCGGGCACGCGGCCGTAGCCCTTGACCAGCTCGGGCAGTTCGTCGGCAATCAGCCGGCGGATCTCGGCGGCCGCGGGCTCACGCTCGTCGAGCGATTGAAGCTGAGGGGCCAGCGCTTCGAGCTTTACGCCGATTCCGTCCGCCAGGCGCTGTGCGGGCGCCGGGAGCATCGCGCGCTGTCCGGCGAGCCAGTTCTCGGTGCGGAGCGGCAATTGCGCCAGTGCCGTCGTCGGCAGCGCGGCCGCATCGGGCAAGCGCTCTCCGGGCACCAGCATGATGCCGAGCGCCGCCAGCACGAACAGCAGTGCGGCGATCATCACGCCGGTCGTGCCGATCGGGATTATCAAGCCGACGATGAACGCTGCGAGCAGGATCGCCAGCCCGGCCCAGGCGATCCGCCCAGCCCTCCTGAGCGCAGTCTTGCGGCTCCGGGCACGCTGGCGCGCGTTTAGTCGGGCATCGCTGCTCCGGCGTAGCGCGGCGTCGGCGCGCGCAAGGGTGTCGTCGGGGGTCACGTCAAGCCAACGCCGACTTGCCTGAGCCTGTTGAAGGCACTTCCTCGGCACGGGTTACCCATGAAGCGAAGCGCTTCGACAGGCTCAGGCAAGTCGGTTGTGGTTGCATGTCCGACCACTCACACCGGCTCGAACGGATTGGGTTCGCTGCCGGTCGTTAGCCGCGCCTGTGACGCGCCCTCGGCACGCGCGATATAGCCCTTCGACCGCTCGACCTCCCCCGACAGCGCATCGACCGTCGTTTTCATTGAAACGAGCGATTTCGCCTTGAAGGCATCGATCGTGTCCATCGTGTCATAGATATTCTGGAATGCGCGCTTCAGCGTATCGAGCGGGATTGTCGAACCCGCCGCCTGTTCGTGGATCGCGGCCGTATTCTGCTTCAGCAGCGTACCCGTAGAATCAATGATATTGGCCGTGGTCGTGTTGAGCGCCGTTATCTGCTCCAGCACGAGCCGCTGGTTGGTCATCGCCTGTGCCACGGTCACGGCTGTCCGCAATGCCGACACAGTCGTCGTGGACGCGCGGTCGACCCCCTTCACGAGTTCCACATTGTTCTTCTTGACGAGGTCGAGCGCGAGATAACCCTGCACCGTCACCGCCATCTGTGTCAGCAGGTCTGTCGTGCGCTGGCGTACATAGAACAGCGCGGTCTCGCGGATTGCTTTCGCCTTGGCGGGATCGGATGTCTCCAGTTCCATCGCCTTGGCTTCGAGCTTGGTATCCAG
>JANMKS010000148.1:0-14951 GCA_031372155.1 Sphingomonas sp. | reverse complement strand
AGCGCCAATTATTTTCACTCGTCGCTCAAGGTCGATACGCGCGAAGCTTCGCTCAAATTCCCGTTCTCGCAGGGCGAAGCACTCGGCCTGACCGGACCCTATACCATCTCGCCGAACGGCGTCTTGCTGACTGGCACGATGCGCGCGCAATCGGCGGAAGCGATTTCGATCGCCGACGAATCCGACATTTCGTCGGATAACGTGCAATTCGGCTTGAAGTGGAACAACGACAAGAACTTCCGGGCAAGCGCATTTGCAACCTGGTCGAAAGCCGATCTGACGCGCGAGGTCGGCAATAACGACGTTCGTTATACCCAGTACGGGGTTCGCGGGCTGACGGGCGGCAGCAATGGCGTTCCGGGCGTGGGCGGACCCGCCAACCCCGCCGCGCCTGCGACGTTCAACTTCAGCTATCAGAACGCACCGTTCCCCGGCTTCGGGATCGGCGCCGGCAGCCCGGCGGACCTGTTCACCAATCCCGCCTATGGGTTTTTCAAATCGCACTGGGCTTTCGGCGATCGGTCGAAAGTCGACGGCAATTCCATACGTGCAGACTTCGCCTATGACGCCGACAGCGGCACGACCGGCATGATCACCGTGAGCGGCGGCTTCCGTTACGGCCAGCGGAACGTCAACTTCACCTCGGGTCGTTATCTCGCGGATTACAGCAAGAAGTGCGTCACGGGCATCGGCGGCGTCCAGCAGTGCGAGGTCGACGCCACCGCAATTGCGGCCGCCCAGCGCGACCCGAATTATCAGTACAACTGGACTCCCTATGGCTATTTCCAGGACGGAGCGATCGGCTTCAAGTCTTGCGAATTGCCGGCCATCAACGCCGCCCTACGGCCTAATGGCTGCACGTCGCGCTTCGGCGATTCACCCGCGCTCATCACGCCGTACCAGACCTTTGCCAACACGATGGGCCGCCTTGAGACTGTCATCAACAGCCACTTCCCCGGAGGAAAGATCGTCGTTCAGAACCGCGATCAGATGACCGGCCCGCTGAAGTGGATTCAGGCGCTCTATCCGACGACGCCGTTCAAATTCTTCCAGGATCCGTTGCAGACCTTCCGCGTGAAGGAAGAAACCAAGACCGGCTATCTCATGGCCGACCTCGGTGGAAGCGACGATCCGTATCACGTCAATGTCGGCCTGCGTGTCGTGAATACCAAACTGACGGTGGACCAGAACCAGGGGACGGCGAACCCGACCTATTACGGTACGGACAGCTGGAACGGCGTGTTGCGCGATTTTGCGACAACGACGACGGTGCGCAGCTACACCGACTTCCTGCCGAGCATCAACGCCGTGGCGAACGTCGGCGACGGGCAAAAGGTTCGTTTCTCGGCCGCCCGGGTGGTTGCACGGCAGAACCTGTTCGATCTGGGTCGCGGGTTCGCGACCGACTTTACCCGCAACCCGCTCACCAACCTGTTCACCTTTACCAGCGGGAGCCGCGGCAACGCCTCGCTCGACCCCTATCGCGCCTATCAGTTCGACCTGACCTATGAGTATTACTTCGGTCGGCAGGGGCTGGTGTCCGTCGGGGGCTTCTGGAAAGAGGTCGACTCGTTCGTGCGCACCGACACGGTGCCGGT
This sequence comes from Sphingomonas sp., assembly GCA_031372155.1. Lineage (GTDB taxonomy): Bacteria > Pseudomonadota > Alphaproteobacteria > Sphingomonadales > Sphingomonadaceae > Sphingomonas_O. The sequence goes on along the minus strand of JANMKS010000148.1, from coordinate 13,353 downwards.
GTTCGTCAACGACCAGGCGGGCGGTCGCATCGGTCCCGTGTCGCAACCCGTCAACGGCAGCGGCGGGCGCGTCCGTGGGTTCGAGGTTGCGGCGCAATATGCGTTCGACTTCGGGCTTGGCTTCAATGCCAACTATACGTTCTCCGATACCAAAACCGACGCAAAGAACGATTTCAACTCGGGACTGCCGTTGCCGGGCGTGTCGAAGCATTCATTCAATGGCCAGGTTTACTTTGAAACGGGAGGGCTCTCGACCCGCCTGTCGTACAGCTGGCGATCGAAAGCTTATCTCGGCAATTTCGGTTTTGGTGATGGCGCTGTCACCAGGACGCTGGGCATATATGGCAAATCCTACGGCCAGCTCGACGGCCAGATTTCCTACGACATCAACAAGAACATCGGAGTCTTCGTCGAAGGGGTCAATCTGACGAAGGCCGATCAATCGGCCTACCTGCAGTTCCCAGAGCTTCCGTTCCGTTACGAAACGGGCTCACGGCGCATCTACATCGGTGCGAAGGTGAACTTCTGATCCGAAGCGGAGAGAACCCCTCCCCGCCTTTAACCGGCCGAGGCGCTTGACGCGCCTCGGCCTTTATGACGGTGCTTGGTGAATGGACAATGCACTGCGCTCAATCCTGATCGTGGGCGGCGGGACGGCGGGATGGTCGGCGGCGGCGCTGCTGTCCAAGGTGCTGGGCATGGCCTGCGCGATCACGCTGGTTGAATCGTCCGACATCCCCACTGTCGGGGTGGGCGAGGCGACCATCCCCCCAATTTTCGAATTCCTTCAGAATTGCGGGATCGACGAGGTCGATTTCATCCGCAAGTGCCAGGCAACCTTGAAGCTGGCGATCCGCTTCGACGACTGGCTGCATCGCGGCCATCGCTACTGGCACCCGTTCGGCAATTTCGGAATGACGATAAACCAGCGCCCCTTCCACCATTATTGGTGGAAGAACCGGGCGCTTGGACACTGCGAAAGTCTGGCGGATTTTTGTCCCTCGATTGCGCTGGCGGAGGACGGCAAATTTGCCTTTCCCTCGCCTGACGGCAGTTTTCCCGGCGGCGGGGTCGCGTTCGCGCTGCACTTTGATGCGGGGCTCGTCGCGCAATATTTGCGCGCGCATTCCGAAAAGGCCGGCGTCCGGCGGCTCGACAGGAAGATTCTCGGCGCCGAAGTCGACGAGGCGGGAATGATTGCAAGGCTGCTCTGCGAGGGCGGTGAGCAGCTTGAAGCCGACTTCTATATCGACTGCTCGGGCTTCAGGGGGCTGCTCGTCGAAGAAGCGCTGAAAACGGGATACACCGATTGGAGCCATTGGCTGCCGTGCGACCGCGCCGTTGCTGTCCCCAGCGCCACGGTCCCCGACCGAACGCCCTATACCATCGCGACCGCGCACGACGCCGGATGGCGCTGGCGCATCCCTTTGCAGAACCGCGTCGGCAACGGCTATGTCTGGAGCAGCCGCTTTACCGATCAGGATACCGCCACAGCCACTTTACTCGGCGCGCTCGACGCGCCTGCTGTGGCCGAGCCGCGTCACCTGCGCTTCACGGCCGGGCATCGCAAGGCAATGTGGGTCGGCAATTGCCTTGCGGTGGGCCTTTCGAGCGGGTTTCTCGAACCGCTTGAATCCACAAGCATCCACTTGATTCACACCGCGCTGAACCGCTTGATGGACTACTTCCCCGATCGGGCCTTCGATCCCGCGCTCAGCAAAGCCTACAACCGCGAAGCGGACGCGGAATATGAGCACATCCGAGACTTTCTGCTTCTTCATTATTGCCCAAACCAGCGTCACGGCGAACCCTTTTGGGATTATATGCGAACGCTCGCCCTCCCGACGTCGCTTGCGGACAAGATCGATCTGATCGAACGGAGCGGCCGCATCGTTTCCCGGCGTCGCGAACTGTTTGCGGACATCAGCTGGTTCTTCGTTGCCCACGGCATGGGCGTCGATGCGAACAGCTATGACCCCCTCATCGACGCTGTGCCTTTCAATGAGGTCAGGGGTATAATCGACCAGATGCGCGAGGTCATGGGGCGATATCGCAGCGCCGCCCGCAGCCACGACGATATTCTGGCGACCTTGCTCGATCCTGCGGAAACCAGGCGTCCCAATTTCGGTTTCCGTGCGGGAGCACGAAACAGCTAGGTTGCCGCGACGGCGGCCGCTCGTTCGGCAGGATGATAACTCGCAATTACCACGAATGTCAGGACGGCGACCAGGAGCACGCCGGTCGATACGGTCGGTCCCGCCGACAGCAATAGCCCCAGCGTCACGAATTGCGGTGCCAGCGCCTGAGCGAGCTTTCGCGAAATTCCTACACTTGCAAAGACCCGGGCGGCACAGGCCTGCGCGCCTTCTTCATGTTCGATGTGGTCCACCACATCAGGCGCAAGCGACCAGAACATGAGCGACATTCCGTTTCCCGCCACAACGGCGATTGTCACACCTGTCAGGAGCGCGAGCGCCGAAGTGGGCGACACGAAGAGCGCGACGCCTGCAATCAGATTAAGGGCAGCGGCGAGTACAAGGACGCGTTGCCGGCCGATCCGCGCCGCGAGCGCTGCCCACAATGGCGCCGTCAACAGCAGTGACAGCGACGGCAACAGCGCCGCCGCATAACCCAGGCGCAACTGCCCGGCCTCTTGAAACAGGAACAAGATCGACTTGTTGACGACTGTGACGCTCAACCCCGCCGCGAACACGATCGCGAGCAGCCGACGCAACTCCGCTGATCCGCCGATCATGCCTGCAAAGCCGCTGAGGTAGGCCAGCGCCCGCGCTTGCGTTATCGGCCCTCGCACCCGTTCTTTGACGCCCAGATACGTTGCGAAAAATGCCGGTTGCGAAAGGATGACGAGCAAGATTGCCCCCAACAGAAAGTTCGCATCGCTTCCGGGCGACCGTGCAGGAAGAAGCGCGTAAACGCCGGTCGCGATCAGCCCACCCAGAGCGGCCCCCTGCATCCGCGCACCCGACAGCACGACATGGTCCCTCGGGTCCGCCGAAATGCGAGACGTCAGCGCGCCGTAGGGAATATTGCCCAGACTATAGCTGACACGAAGGAGGACGTGCGCGACGATCGCGTATGTCCATCCTGCGCGCCCGGTCCCCGCCAGCACGGGCTGTGCAAAGACAAACGCCAGCGCCAGCCCCGAAAGAGGTCCGCCGAGGACAACCCAGAGCCGGACCGGAACGCGGTTGGACAACCGGTCGACGAGCACACCGATCGCCGGATCGGCGAGCCAATCCACAATCGTACCGATCAGAAAGATCGCCGCTGCGGCTTTCGGCGATAGTCCGGCAACCGTTATGTAGAAGAACAGGAGGTAGAGTTCGGTGGACTGCCAGACGAAATTGAAGCCGAGGTCGCCTGCCGCGAAACTCCATCTTTCGCGACGACCTATCACGGCTTTCGGGGCGCCGATGCGGAAGCCCGGATCAGCAGGCTATGGGCACGTGTGCAACTGGCCGGAGGCGGTCCGCCGTCCAGAACGGCGATCAGCATGTCCGCCGCAGTTGCGGCCATGTCGAACACAGGCTGACGCACAGTCGTCAGCCGGGGCCAGACAATACGCGAAATTTCCGCATCGTCGAAGCCCACGATCGATATGTCTTCGGGGATTGCCAAGCCCTTGTCGCGCGCCGCCATTAAAGCGCCCATTGCCATATCGTCGTTCTGCGCGAGTATGGCCGTCGGCCGGGTCTCTGCGGCGAAAATGCGGCGCGCGGCTTCATAGCCTGAATCGAAGGTATAATCCCCCTGCTCCAGCCGGTCTGCCCGCACCTCGATGCCCGCCGCAGCCATCGCCTGCGCATATCCAAGCAATCGCGCCTCGCTCGACTGATGGGTCGGATTACCCTTGATGATCGCAATGTCCCGATGCCCGAGACCGATCACATATTCGGCGATTTCGCGCGCGGCACTAACATCGTCCAGGAAAACACTGGGTCCGATTTCGAGAAGCTGCGTCGGGGCGATGCGCGCAAACGGCATGCCGACATCGCGAAGTTCCTTCAGGATTTGCGGGTGATCGGACGCAGGCGGTGCGAGGACGACCCCGTCAAGCGCCGCTGACCGCAGCAATCCCACTATTTCCCCTGCATTCTCGACCACCGATTGCACCGGGATGACGATCAGCCGGTAGCGTTCGGACTTCAACCGGTCGAGCACCCCGTTCTGAAGTTCCACGGTATAGCTCGGGCTCGGATTTTCGTAGACCAGGCCGATCAGGAAAGACCGCCTTCGAACCAGGCTCTGTGCAAGCAGGTTGGGATGATAATTGAGCCGCTTGGCCGCTTCCAGGACGCGCTGGCGAAGATCGGCCTTCACGTGCGGTTCGCCGTTCAGCGCTCTCGACACCGTTTTGTACGACACGCCGACCGCCTTTGCGATGTCGACAATCGTCGCCTTCTTTTCGGGAGCAAGCATCCTTGCTCAGTCACCTGTCGCCCGCTTACTGTCAACGTTTACAGTCGCCGCGCCTTTTGACGTTCGGGTAGGCAACCGATGGTCGGGTCGACAAGTCGGTATTATCGTTGAGCGATGACAAGGGTACAACCATGACGGATACGATCGTTCCCGTTCCAGATACCTGGGCGGCGCGTGCAAAGGGTGATCCGGTCGGCGATTATCAGCGTTCGTTGCGCGATCCCGAAGGCTTCTGGCGCAACGCCCTGAAGCGCCTCGACTGGGTACGAGAACCGTCGAAGATCGATGAATCGTGCTTCGACGAACCCGGCTTCGGTGTCCGCTGGTTTGCCGATGGTGTGCTCAACGTGTCCGTCAATTGTATCGACCGGCATCTGGAACATCGTGGTGACGAGACGGCCATTATCTGGGAGCCTGACGAGCCGTCGGAAACGCCGCGCCGCTTCACCTATCGTCAGTTGCACGTCGAGGTCGGCCGCTTCGCCAACGTCCTCAAAGCTGCTGGCGCCAAAAAGGGCGACCGCATTACGCTCTACCTGCCGATGATCCCCGAAGCGGCCTTCGCGATGCTCGCCTGCACGCGGATCGGTGCCATCCATTCGGTTGTCTTCGGCGGGTTCTCCCCTGATGCGCTCGCCGGACGTATAATCGATTGCGATTCCAAAATCGTGGTCACCGCCGATGAGGGGCGTCGCGGCGGCAAGCGCGTGCCCTTGAAAGCCAATGTCGACAAGGCGGCGGTGATCGCGGGACGCGTCGACGCAATCATCGTCGTAAAGGCGACCGGCGGCGACGTATCAATGCAGCCCGGCCGCGATATCTGGCTGCACGAAGCCGAGGTGGCAAGCGAATGCCCCGCCGAACCGATGGCGGCCGAAGACCCGCTGTTCATCCTCTACACATCAGGGTCGACGGGCAAACCCAAGGGCGTTGTCCATTCGTCGGGCGGCTATCTGCTGTGGGCAGCGCTGACGCACGAAAGCTGTTTCGATTACCGACCCGGCGAAGTCTTCTGGTGCGCAGCCGACGTCGGCTGGGTCACCGGACACAGCTATGTCGTTTACGGCCCCCTCGCCAATGGCGGCACAACGCTGATGTTCGAAGGCGTGCCGAACTGGCCCACGCCGTCGCGCATCTGGGAAGTTGTCGACCGGCATCAGGTCCAGACGCTGTTCACGGCTCCCACTGCGCTGCGATCGCTGATGCGCGAGGGCAATGATTTCGTCACCGCGACCAGCCGCTCTTCGCTCCAATTGCTGGGGTCGGTCGGCGAGCCGATCAATCCGGAAGCGTGGCGCTGGTATCATGACGTTGTCGGCGGCGGGCGCTGCCCGATCATCGACATGTGGTGGCAGACCGAAACCGGTGCGGGAATGATATCCCCCCTTCCCGCCTTCACACCGCTAAAGCCCGGCTCGGCCACCCTGCCCCTGCCCGGTGTCGAGCCACAGATCGTCGACAATGAGGGCGGCGTGGCAGAGGGAGTGGCAGAAGGATGCCTCGTCATTGCGCGGAGCTGGCCGGGACAAATGCGTACCGTGTGGGGCGATCACGCGCGCTTTTTTGAAACTTACTTCCAAACATTTCCGGGCAAATACTTCACCGGTGACGGTGCCCGGCGCGACGCGGACGGCTATTACTGGATTACAGGGCGCGTGGACGACGTTATCAACGTATCGGGTCATCGCATGGGCACAGCGGAAGTCGAAAGCGCGCTCGTTCTTCACCGCAGGGTCGCCGAAGCGGCAGTCGTCGGCATGCCGCACGAGATCAAGGGACAAGGCATCTATGCCTATGTCACCTTGAACGTCGGCGAAACGGGCGATGCTGCGCTGGCGCGGGAGCTGATCGGCTGGGTCCGCACCGAAATCGGACCAATCGCTGCACCCGACGCGATCCAGTTCGCACCGGCTCTGCCAAAGACCCGGTCAGGCAAGATTATGCGGCGCATCCTTCGCAAGATAGCGGAGGGCGATGTCTCCACGCTCGGCGACACATCCACGCTGACCGATCCGGCTGTCGTCGACGACCTCGTCGCGAACCGTGTTGAGGTGTAACAGGAACCGCAGACCGAGGGCGCGACTTAAGCCAAAATCGCGCGCGACCTAGCTGACGCCGGGAAAGTTCTCGTTCTTGAGCAATCGCGCCAGATGTGCAGCGTTCGATGCTGTCATTGCCGCAGTCTCGAGAACCTTGGCCGGAGTCTTTTCCAGATCCTTGAAATCGACATTGCCCATGGCTTCGCCGACCCAGTAACAGGCGGCTGATGCCGGTATCGTGAAGCCCGTGTCGTTGAGCGACTGGAACATCTGCGCGCTTGCTATGTGTGCGCCGTCTTCGTTGCCGACGATTGCGGCAATCGCGACCATTCCCGTGCTTGGCAAACGGCCCGCGTCGTCGGTTTCGGAAAGGAAAGCATCCATGCGTTCCAATACTTTTTTGGCGACGCTGCCCATCTGGCCCATCCAGATCGGCGTACCTAAAATCAGGATGTCAGCCGCAAGAATCCTGCGGCGAATGTCAGGCCAGGCGTCACCATCGCCCTCATCCGACGTGACACCCGTCTTCACATCAAGCGCCGCAATGCGGATCGTTTCCGACACGTTCACATCATATTTCGAAAGCGCGTCTTTCAGAACGGCGATCATCGCGTCGGTTGAACTCGCTCCGTCTGCCTTGAGCGTGCAGTTCAGCGCTATGGCGGTAAGCGGCATGTAAGTACCTCACGAAGAGTGATGAGAGTCGGCAACATGACAGGTGACGATTGGTTCCGGATGGCTCAGGGATAAGCCGCGTTGGCTGCCATCGTCTGCCGCCTGGGGCGATGCCCGAACGGCTTGTGGCCGGGGTGCCGACTGCCGTGCTATCTCCTGCGGATTATGGAGCGTTCGGGGGGCAGGAAATCGAGCTGCCGACGGGTTCGATATGAATGTCACGCAACGTTGCTAGGAAACCCTTGTTGGCCGTCAGGCGCAGTGGCGTCCCGACCGCACGGAAGTCTGCACCGGCCTCCTTGAAGCAGCGCAACGGGATCCGGGTCTCGATCTTTGCGCCCTTCGTCGTGGCGCGCAGCTGTTCACCGAGATCAAGGTTTGCACCGGCCAATGACACCAGAAGCGGTCCGGCTGGTAAGGCATCGATGCGCCAGTCGATGCGCAGGACAAACCCCTCATCGAGCTGCCGCATGAGGTTCACTGCGGGGCCATCGATCGCAATCGAACCGCGATCGGTCCAATTGAACTGAAGGGCATCTTCCTGCGCCGTCAGGTCGAGCGCCCGCGCCGTTACTGCACTGTCGAGGCTCAGTCGCCAGGGAGAGGGCACTTGGCCGCGCGTCAGGTAGGTATCTTCGCTGGCTGAAGCGACAAGATCGACCCGCGGATCTTCGTTGACCGGCGCCACATTCGTCGCGCGGGAGTAGTCCAGCCCATAACCTGCCGGAAACAAGGGGGACCTAACCGGCGACACGGCATCGGCCGGCCATGAAAACGGCAGCCGGCCAACAAAGTCGCGCGCTGGCTTGCCGTCGCTGCGGGCAACCAGAACGTCGGCTACACCATTGCCTTGCGTGCCGGGAAGCCAGGCAGCGACAAAGGCATCGGACGCATTGATCTCCTGACCAGCAAAGATCGGGCGACCCGAAAGAAAGACAGAGACGACGCGGATGCCCTGAGCTTTCAGGCGCGCAATCAATGCCTGCTCGCCTGCATTGGCGCGGAAAGCCAGGTTCGGGACATCGCCCTGAAATTCGGCATAGGGCTGTTCGCCATAGACCACCACGGCAATATCCGGCCGCGTCGACCAGCTGCCGTCTGCGGAAATGGCGGCATGTCCACCTGCGTCACGAACGGCGGCTGCGATCGCGCGGCCGATCGTCTGCCCATTGGGGAAATCGGCAGCGGTGGTGTCCGTGCCCTGCCAGGTAATGGTCCAGCCCCCGGCTTGCATCGCCATGCTGTCGGCACCGGGTCCGGTTATCAGGATGTTGGACCCCGGACGGAGTGGCAGCACACCATCATTGTTCTTGAGCAGAACCAGTGACTTGGCGGCGGCTTCCCGCGCGAGGGCAAGGTGATCGGGCGCGCCTACCTGAGCATGATCGCCACGGTGCACCGGCGTCGCGTCGAGCAAGCCCAGTTTGGCTTTCACGCGCAGGATCCGCGTCACGGCATCGTCAATCCGGCTCATGGGGAGGGTGCCGTCGCGCGCTTCGCGCAACGTCGCTTCAAAAAGGCCCTTCCAGCTATCCGGTGCCATGGCAAGGTCGAGGCCCGCCCTGAAGCTCGCGGCGCAGTCCGTGACGGTGCATCCCGGCACCTGCCCGTGGCTGTTCCAGTCGCCGACAACGAGCCCGGCGAAGCCCATCCGGCCTTTCAGCACGTCAGTCAGCAGACTTGCGTTGCCGTGATTCTTGACGCCATTCCAGCCCGAGAAGCTGGCCATCACGGTCAGGGCTCCGGCATCGATCGCGGCCGGATAGCCCTGCGCATGGCGCGCAACGAGCTCGCTTTCGGACATCAGCGCGTCGCCCTGATCCTTGCCGTCGGTTGTTCCGCCATCGGCCAGAAAGTGTTTTGCCGTGGCGGCCACGTGGTTTGACTGAATTGGGCGGTCGCGCGTGAGTTCACCTTGCAAACCCCGGGTCATTGCTCGTGCATAGCGGGCAATCAGTACCGGATCTGCCGCATAGCCTTCATAGCTGCGTCCCCAGCGAAGATCCTCAGGCACGGCGAGCGTTGGCGCAAAGGTCCAGTCGATGCCGCTTCCTGCAACCTCCGCAGCCGTTGCCGCTCCAATCCGCTCGATGAGCAAATCGTCGTTCGCCGCGCCCAGGCCAATGTTGTGCGGGAAGATCGTGGCGCCGGGCAAGTTGGAATGGCCGTGGACGGCATCAACACCGAAAATAATTGGTATTCCTGCCCCGCTCTTGCGTGAGGCCGCGCGATATTCACTGACCAGCCTATCCCATTTGGCAACGTCGGCACGCTCATCGCCATAGGGTCCGGAGTTGCCACCGGCGAGGATCGAGCCGAGCGGGTAGGTTTCAAGATCTTTTGGTGTGATTGCCGAGATATCGGCCTGGATCATCTGGCCGATTTTCTGATCGAGCGTCATGCGCGCGACAATTGCTGAGATCCGTCCCTCCGTACGGGAGTCAGAAAAAGCGTCCGGACTCTTGGCCGCCGGCCAGTTGGCGGGGTTGGCTTGAGCGGACGGCGTCGGGGCGGCAGCAGGCCGGACCGACTGTGACGATGCAGAGCATCCCGAGATTAGCAAGGCTGCGACCAGCAGCGCGCGCGCGGCAATCATTGATACCCTCTTCCCGCATTTTTGTGAACGTTCTCATCATTCACTTGCATGCAGCGCGAACGAAATCAAGCAATGCTGTCTGCAGTCACGATCCGCGGCCACAGGATCGCGCTCGCAAAAGCAGCGAGAATCGCAAACACGAGGAAGAGAGCGGGAAACCCGAAGCGGGGAACCAGTGCCAGTGTCAGCCAGGGCATGATCAGCGATGGCACCGTATTCGTCAGGTTGAGAAGGCCGAGATCGCGCCCGCGCCGATCGGATCGCGGCAAAACGCGCAGTGCTTGAGCCGAATGCAGCGCCAGGAAGACCGAGGTGGCCAGACCGAACAACGCATACATGCCAATTGCCACCGGAAGCGTTGGCGCCCATGCCATGCCAACCAGAGCCATGGCCGAGGTCGCAGCGCAAATCGCAAGCGGCAAGAGCGGGCGTTTCAGTCGATCGGTCAGCTGTCCGACGACGAGTGCCAGCGGTGCTGACAGGATCAGCACGACGCTGAACACGCGCGCGGTTTCGCTGTCTCCCATCGACGGGTCGATCGATCTGAGCCAGAAATAGAGATAGGCGAACAGGGCAGCTTCGGCGATCTGTACGGACAGCCGCGCCACCCACATGCGCAGGAAGGCATGACGACCGAAAGTCCAGATTTGCGATGGGCGCGGTTGGCGGTTGCCGGTCGAGTCTTCGCCCGGTGCCGCAACTGCGGGAGGGGCTCCCATCACCAGCGCGGGCATCACACAGCAAGCGACCATCAGCGCGACCAGTGCCAGCCGCATGTCGGGCAGCGCCATGCCGGGAATTGTCACCACGGCGCCCGATGCTGCGCCGAGCGCTGGCCCAAAGGCGAGAAGGCCGCCGAGAAGACCTTTTTGGGAATCGGGAACACGATCTCCAGCCCATGCGGCCAGTGGGGCGAGCATCATGTTAAGAGCCAGTTGCCACACGACGACGAGCACGACGAACCCCATAAGGTCGTCCGCGCGGCGGATCGCGAACAGCATCGCGCACGACAGAACCATGCCGCACCAGATCCACACGCGCCGGTTACGCGTGATATCGCTCAGGTAGCCGAACCCGATGGCGCTGATGCTGGCAGCAATCGCGCCGGCAAATGCGATATAGGCCAGCCATGCAACCTCCATCCCTTTTGGTGCCGAAAGTGAAACGCGCAGCGGCAGGAGGATTGTCAGGAAGGGGACATAGGCGACCGCACCGCCGCCCCAGGCCAGAGCGTAAAGCAACAGGAATCGCGTGGAGTGCGAGCGCGTAGCAGCCGGCTCAGCCATCCGCGCTTTCAGGGCAATCCCCAACCGAGCCACGTTCGACCAGCTCTGCCGAGATAACGGTCAAGGCCTCTGGACGCGGTTCGCCCTTATGCGCGGCGATAATCAGCTCCACCGCTTTGGACGTGGTGGACGCGATCGGCTGGTCGATCGCGGTCAACGGCGGCTGGGTGAAATGCACCAGCGGCGTATTGTCAAAGCTGATGACCGAAAGCTGGTCCGGGACGTCGAGTCCCAGCGAACGCGCGGCCTCCAACGTCGCGAGTGCCATCTGGTCGTTGCTCGCGATAATCGCTGTCGGACGACTGGCCGATGTGAGAAGCTGCCGAGCGGCGCGTTCGCCCGAAGCGTAGCTGAAATCGCCTTTCGCAAGCAGATTTGCTGTGGAACGTCGGGCATCGGCCATGGCGGCCTTCCAGCCGTCGATACGCCAGCCACTTAGATTATATTCGGGCGAGCCGGCGATAAAGCCGATCCGTTGGTGGCCACGCCCCAAAAGATATTCAGTTGCTGCACGGGCAGACCCTTCGTCGTCCATTGAAACGGGAATGCCCGTTCCATTCTCGTGCGAACCGATCCTTGCAAACGGGATGTTCTGCTTGCCCAGAAACGACACGATTTGCGGATTGTCGGAATGCGGCGGGGTCAGGATGATTCCGTCGGGCTGGAGCGCAGCAATCGCCGCCAGGATTTCGCGCTCGATATGGTCGCTGTGCGTGTCGACCAGTTCGAAGATCATGCGGTAGCCGTGTTCGGCGCACATCAACATGCCACCGAGCAACATCTGATCGACCCAGTCGGTCCCTTGACGCGCGCGCCAGTCGGCAATGGTGCGATCTCGATCATTCAAGGCGAGGATCAGATAGGAGCGCGAACCGCTCATCCGCTGTGCGGCGATCGAAGGGACATAGCCCAGCTTGTCGATAGCGGCCTGCACCCGCAGCTTCATCTCGGGGCGCACGTTGGGCTCGTCATTGATGACGCGGCTCACGGTTTGCAGCGAAACCCCCGCATCCGCAGCCACGTGCTTGATCGTTACAGCCTGGCGTCGTCTCGCCATGCGTTACTTACCCTCTTCGTTCGGGTGCCCCGCCGGCAATCTAGCCCGCTGGTCGCGCTTCTGCCAGACGCGGACCCAATCGATCGCGAAGCGTTTTGGAAAGCCGCTCGCCGAAACACCGCCCGTTCCGCGGGCCTCTGCAAGGCCGCCGCCGATGGCAAGATTGAGGATCAGGTGAAACCTTTGATCGAACGGCGCGCCCGTTGCTTTGGATCCCGACGTCAACCATTCGTCTACAGTCCGCTCGGCGTAAGTGCGGCCGTCAATCTGCCAGATGATGCGATCATGCTGCCATTCGATCGCATAGTTGTGAAACCCTTCCAGCACTTCAGGGGCATGAACCTCGGTTCCCTTGTGCAGGTTCGCCGGCCATTTGCCGCCGAAGTGCAACGTGCCGAGGATCGTATCCTCGCGCCCACCGGGACAGGTTTTGCATGACACACCAAGATTGACCGCCTCCAGAACGTCGATCTCGCCCGACGCTGCCCATGGTCCATAGGCATCGTCGTCGGGGAGCATCCAGATAGCCGGCCACGTCCCCTGGCCCTGCGGCAACAGCGCGCGGACCTCGATGCGACCATAGCGCCAGGACGCCTTGCCGCGCGTGGTCAGCTTCGAGGAGGTGTAATCCCGGGTCGCTTTGGCAGCGCGATTGGCGGCAGTGGTTTGCTGGGACCGGGGGAAGGCTGGACCACTGGCGCGCTGATGCAACGCACTGATGACCAACTTGCCATCGACGACCGCGGCATTGTCCCGGCTCGCCGTGTAGCATTGCCGCTCATTGTTGCCACCGCCCCAGCAGTCGACATCGAAGCCCCATTTGGTCGCATCGATCGTTGGCTGGTCGAACTCGTCTGACCAGACCAACTGCCATTCATCGGCGCGTGCCGACGACGCCGTTGCCAGGAGCGCCATGGCGAAACACGCTCTGGTTGAACGAATGGTCACGCCGCAGCAGCATTCAGGGGACCACAATAATAGGCAACATAGGCATCGTGCTGGGGAAGGCTCGCCACCGTCTTGGCCACATTCTCGCGAAGCCCGGCCAGAAGGTGATCCAGCTCCTCATCCGACAGCTTCGTCGCCACCGGGTGATAGGATCGCGGCATGATCCCCTGCCCCATCATCACCTGAATCCAGCTGTTTTCAGCGAAGAGCTCCTCGTTCTTTCGGAAAACGCGACCCGTTTCACGGAACAGTTCGATCTTTTGCGTCAAGCTTTCGGGAATTTCCATGTCAGCGCACTGCCGCCAGAACGGG
>JANMKS010000034.1:0-2902 GCA_031372155.1 Sphingomonas sp. | reverse complement strand
CGGGGCGGCGTCGACACCCGCAAATGGCACGCGGCGACGGTGCCCGGGACGGTCCTGACCACGCTGGTCGACCGGGGCATCTATCCTGACCCGTATTACGGCCTGAACAACATGGCGATCCCCGAAAGCCTCTCGCGCCAGGACTATTGGTACCGCACCACGATCGACGTTCCCGAGGAGGCACAAGGCAAACTGCTGAAGCTGGTCTTCGGCGGCATCAACTATGCGTCGGAAATCTGGGTCAATGGCCTGCGACTGGGCGATACGAAGGGTGCGTTCGTGCGCGGCCAGTTCGACTTTACACTCGGCGCGGGCCAGAATGTCGTCGCGGTCCGCGTGAGGCCTCCGCCGCATCCGGGCATCCCGCACGAACAGTCGATCAAGGCGGGGGTCGGCGAAAACGGCGGGCAACTCGCAATCGACGGTCCGACGTTCGCCGCAACCGAAGGCTGGGACTGGATCCCCGGCATCCGCGACAGGAACACGGGGATTTGGCGGCCCGTCGAACTGGTGGCCACCGATGCGGTTGCGATCGGCGACCCGAAAATTGTCACCGACCTCCCCCTGCCCCGGACCGACAGCGCCGATGTTTACATCGACGTGCCCGTGACCAACCGCAGTGCAACAACCGTCAAGGCCCAAGTGAGCGCACGTTTTGACGAGGTGGTGGTCACGCGCAACGTGACGCTGGCAGCGGGAGCGAGCGACACGGTGCGCTTCGCACCAGCAACCGACCCCGCTCTGCGCGTTGCAAATCCACGCTTGTGGTGGCCCAATGGCTATGGCGAGCCTGCGCTTCACGACATGACAATTACGGCGGCGGTAGATGGCGCAGCGTCGGACACCAAGGCACTTCGGTTTGGCATCCGCGAGGTCAGCTATGACTTGTCGCTGTTCGACGCGAAGGGCGCATTGCGCCGCGTCAACGTTCAAACGACCGACGGCCGCCTTGCCGGACAGAAGCTGATCGACGTAACCCATACGGGCATCAAGGAAAGCCCGCGCGGATGGGCGGAGTCGCTGACCTCCGCGGGCGAGCGATCGACCGGCGTGGCCGACATCGCCGAAACGCTGCCCGAGCCGCATCTGACGATACGCGTCAACGGTGTGCGGATTGCGGCGCGCGGCGGCAATTGGGGCATCGACGACGCGATGAAGCGCGTGTCGCGCGAGCGACTGGCACCGTATTTCAGGCTTGAGCGCGAAGCACATATGAACGTCATCCGCAACTGGATGGGCAACAACAACGAGGACGAGTTCTTCGAGCTTGCCGACGAAAACGGCATGATGGTGTTCAACGATTTCTGGCAATCGACGCAGAATTTCCAGGTCGAGCCGCAGGATCCTGCGCTGTTCCTGACCAATGCCCGCGACACGGTGGCGCGCTATCGCAACCATCCGTCGATCATCCTGTGGTTCGGGCGCAACGAGGGCGTGCCGTACCCAATGCTCAACGAAGGGCTCGACGATGCCATTTTCGAGCTCGACGGAACACGCTGGTACACGGGCAGCTCGAACACGGTGAACCTGCAAGGCTCCGGCCCCTACAATTACCGGCCGCCCGCCGGATATTTCACTGACCTGGCGACCGGGTTTTCGGTTGAGACGGGCACGTCGTCGCTGTCGACGCTCGAGGCGATCGAGGCATCGGTCCCCTTGGCTGATCGCTGGCCGCTGAGCGACACGCTCGCCTATCACGATTGGCATTTCGGCGGGAACGGCGACACCAAGACCTTCATGGCGGCGCTCGACACGATGTTCGGCGCAGGCACGAGCCTCGAGGATTTCGAGCGCAAGGCGCAGATGATGAATCTTGAGACGCACAAGGCCATGTACGAGGGATTTCTCGGCCATTTGTGGATCAAGAATTCGGGTCGGTTGCTGTGGATGACGCATCCCGGCTGGCCGTCGAATGCGTGGCAGATCTACAGTTCGGACTATGACACGCACGCAGCCTATTACGGGGCCAAGAAAGCCGCCGAGCCGCTGCATGTGCAATTGAACCTGCCCGGCAACGAACTGGTCGTGATCAACACGACGCAGGCCGACGCGCCCGACCTGGTCGCGACGACGCGAGTCGTCGGGCTCGACAATGCCGCACTGTTTTCGCGAAGCGACCCGGTATCGGCGGGCGCGAACCAGACGACGATGCTGCCGCCTATTCCGCTCGACACCATCTTTGCCCGGCAACCGATGGTGCTCGTTTCACTGACACTGACGCGGCGGGATGGGACGCCGGTGTCGAGCAATTTCTATTGGCGAGGCAAGGACACCGCGAGCTACCGCGCGCTCACCACGCTCGCCCCCGCCAGGCTCGCTGTTTCGGTCGGGCGGCCCGAGGTCGTCGAAGGCGAACGGATGGCGCGCGTGGCGATATCGAACACGGGTCAGGTCGCCGCGCTGAACGTCAAACTGACGCTTCAGGACGGCAAGGGCGAACGCATCCTGCCCGCCTATTACAGCGATAACTATGTCTCGCTGCTGCCAGGAGAGACGACGACCGTAACGGTGCGCTATCCGGCATCGGCGACCGCTCCGCCGGTCGTCGGCGTGCGGGGCTGGAACCTCACCGACATGAAAGCGCGATGATGATCTTGGCAATCCGATTGGCGTTGATCGTCATAGCGGGCCTCGCGACGGCAGCAGCCGCGGCACCGGTTGTCAATGTCACCGGTGGCAAAATCGTCGGTGCCGCTTCGCAGGACGGGCAAGCGACCGTTTTTCGCGCGATACCATTCGCGGCTCCGCCCCTTGCCGCCCGGCGCTGGACAAGGCCAGGGACGGTCGTCGGGTGGCGCGGGATTCGTGAGGCGACGGCGCGCGGCCCGGCGTGCCTGCAGAACGATTACGGGTGGAACACCTACGATCACAGCCATGCCAGCGAAGACTGCCTGACGCTCGA
>JANMKS010000030.1:0-2719 GCA_031372155.1 Sphingomonas sp. | reverse complement strand
TCGACTGGGACGGCGGCGACTTGGCGCTGGCCATTACCGACCCGCTGCCCGAATTTATTCTGTTGGGAACGGGGGCACGGCTCGACCGCCCTTCGCCTTCACTGGTCACCGCTTACGAAGCGCGCGGGATCGGCATCGAGGCGATGGATACGCGCGCGGCCGCCCGGGCGTGGAGCTTGCTCCGCAGCGAAGGCCGCTGGATCAGCGCCGCTCTGCGACCGCTTTAAGGTGTTCGTACAGGGCGGCGGTGTTGGCTTCCCAACTGAACTGCGCCACTGTCGCTGCGACGGCGTAACGGTCCGCGTCCTGCGCGAGAATGTCGCGGATGGATTGCACCACCGATGATGCGTCAGGCGACGTCAGCGCGCCCGCTTCTTTGCGATCGAGCACCTCGCGTGCGCCGCCAACATCAGGGATGACGAGAGGGGTTCCTGACGCCAGCGCCTCAATCCACGCGTTGGCGAGGCCTTCCGACAGGGACATCAAGACCATCGCGTCAGCGGCTGCGAGCCAATCGGCGATCGCCAGATGAGGCAGGCTGCCAAGGAAGCGGACACGATCGCCGAGACCAAGGCGTCTGGCTTGCGCTTCGAACTTGGCGCGTTCCGGGCCAACACCGATGATAACGAGCGCTGCGTCGGGCAAGCTCGCCAGCGCATCGATTACGGTGCCGTGACCCTTGCGCTCAATCAATGCGCCTACGCTGACGAGCAGTGGCCCCGATATGCCAAGCGCCGCCTTCGCCTGGGCGCGGTCACGCACACGAAAGCGCGTGCGATCAACGCCCGTGTGATGCACGGCGATGCGATCTTCGGGCATGCCGAGCGCGACCATATCGGCTTTCAAAGCCGACGAGACCGCGAGCAAGCCACTCGCCGCGCGCCCCGCCGCAACGATTTGCGGGCGAGCCGGATTGTCACCGGCCGCCCAGAAAAGAATGTCGCTGCCACGTGCCTTGATCGAGACCGGCACATCGAAAACGCGACCGAGCTCGATCGCCGCCGGCCCGTCAGGGAAGAAGAACTCGGCGTCGATCACGTCGAACGGAAACAGCCGGCGAATGCCGCGCAATGGACGAATCAGGGCGCGGGCGAGCGTGCTGCCATCCAAGCGCCCGCCGAGCCCGGGGATGTGCGCGAAGCGCGTGCGGTAAACCGGCATGCCCTTCCATATCTCGGCTGCGGGCAAAGCGGACAGGTCGCGGTATCGCGAATGGAAGCGGCCGAGCGGGGGAATGCCGATCGGTGCCATGACGCGCAGCTCGACATCGGGATGCGCTGCCAATCCCAATGTCTGCAATTCGACGAACGGCGCGAAATCGGGGCGCGACGCATCGGGAAACAATGTCGAGAGCGTGAGCACGCGGAGCATGTCGCGGCCTTAGCGCATGAGCCGTTGCTATTCGAACAATGCCGCGCGGCTGGCGAGGGGATAGGCGAGCAGGATGTCACTGCCGGGTCGGATCCCCAGCGTCACCCGACCTTCGATCAGCCAGCATTCCCCCGCCTCAAATTGCCGCGCGTCGATACTGCCGCCGCCGGCTACCGGGATCAGCCATCCCGGAACGCCCCGGGGAAGTGTGATCGTGCGGTCGCCCGTCCAGCACCACCGCTCCAGCACGAACTTTTGTCCTTCGCACAGGATCGCGCGTCCGCCGCCGATGTCGCCGGGTATCGACGGCGCGACGAAGGGTTTCGCGTCGCTCACCGCGACTCCTTCATCCAGGTGCAATGCGCGCGGTCGCCCGTAATCATACAGGCGATATGTCAGATCGACATTCTGCTGGACCTCGATGAGGGTGAGCCCGGCTCCGATCGCGTGGACCGTGCGGGCCGCCGAATAGATCACGTCGCCCGCATCGACATGCTTCCAGTCGACGAGCGTTTCGATGCTCCCGTCCAATGCCGCTGCCCGCAGGGTTTCGCTATCCACCGGTGTGCGTGTCCCGAGAGCAATCGTCGCGTCCGGTTCGGCGCTCAGGATCACCCAGGCCTCGTCCTTGCCGCGCGCGCGGCCATGAGCCTGCGCCATCGCATCATCCTCGTGGACCTGGATCGACAATTTTTCGCTCGTGAACAGGTATTTGACCATCAGGTCGGGGCTTGTGCCCTCGGGCGCTTCGAACCAGATCTCACCGACTTTTGCGCCGTCAAGATTCTCGAAGCCCGGCCATAGCTCGGTCCGGCCCCAGGGCTTTTCGACACGGATGGTTGTCAGGCGGGTTGCAGGCATGACGGCTTCATAGCCATGTCAATCGAGTGGTTCCACCCGTTGCCGCCTTCGCCAAGCCCCGCTAAGACGCGTGCCCATGCGTATCATTCAAAGCCGGTTTGCCGCCGCCGTCGCCGCCATCGCGGTACTTGCCACCGTCAGCGGGTGCGCCCGCAACCGCACCAAGTCCGACACCGCCTATGTCGCGCGCGACGTCGACACCCTCTACGCGACTGCAAAGGACCGGCTCGACCGGCGTCAGTACAAGCTCGCGGCCGCGCTGTTCGATGAGGTCGAGCGCCAGCACCCCTATTCGGTGTGGGCGCGCCGCGCGCAGCTGATGAGCGCCTTCTGCAACTACATGGCACGCGATTACACCAAGTCGATCGAATCGGCGCAGCGCTTCCTGTCGATCCATCCGGGCAACAAGGACGCGCCGTACGCCTATTACCTGATCAGCCTCGACTATTATGAGCAGATCACCGACGTGACGCGCGACCAGAAGATT
>JANMKS010000015.1:0-3058 GCA_031372155.1 Sphingomonas sp. | reverse complement strand
AACGGCGAGACCGACGCCGATGTGCGCGCCAAGGCCGAAGCCGCGATCGGCGCGGGCTTGACGGCGATCGTGTGCGTCGGCGAAACGCTGAGCGAACGCGACGCGGGCAGTGCTATAAAAGTTGTAAAACAACAGCTTGCGGGTTCTTTACCCGGTATTCTGGACAAGACTGTCGTGGCGTATGAGCCGGTATGGGCGATCGGCACGGGGCGCACACCCTCGAGCGACGACGTGGCGGAGATGCACGCCGCGATCCGCGCGATCGTGGGCGATACGGTGCGCATCTTGTATGGCGGATCGGTCAAGGCATCGAATGCCGCCGAGTTGCTCCACGTGGCCGATGTCGACGGGGCGCTGGTCGGCGGCGCAAGCCTGACCGCGGCCGACTTCGTGCCGATCGTCGAGGCCGCGGTTGAACCTGGGCACCGTGTAAGCTAGGCGCTCTACTTTCCCGCTTTACGAAGTCCAAAGCCTCATGTTCACGTTCCTGCTCGTCATCCACGCTCTCATCGCTGCAAGTCTTGTCGGGGTCATCCTCATGCAGCGTTCGGAAGGCGGCGGCCTCGGCATGGGCGGCAGCCCGAGCGGCCTGATGTCGGCGCGTGGTGCCGCAGATTTCCTGACCCGTGCGACGACCGTCCTGGCGACGCTGTTCGTCCTGCTGTCGATCGCGCTGGCGGTCGTGGCGACGCAGCGCGCGGCACCGAGCACGATCGACACCTCGCTGGCACGCACACCGGTACCCGTCGCGCCCACGCCGGCGGTGCCACTTGCAGGCGATCCGCTCGCGGCGGCGGCAGGCGCGCTCAAGAACGAAGCCCGGGCTCCTGCAGTGCCGCTGGCAACGCCCGCAGCGCCGCGTCGTCCCGTCACGTCGAGTGCCACGTCCCGTACCGTGGTGCGCGATCGCCCGGCGGCGGTTGCCCCTGCGGCCGCACCCCCGCCCGTGACCGTGACGACCCCAGCGCCGATCACAGCGCCGACGCCGACGCCCGCGCCGACCGGCAACAGCAACTAAATCGGCGGGGCCGATTCGCCGCCTTGCACAAGGTGCGGGGCGGCGGCTAAGCCTCTTCTCCCATGGCGCGGTTCATTTTCATTACCGGCGGCGTGGTCTCGTCGCTTGGCAAAGGTCTTATGGCGGCGTCGCTCGCGGCGCTGTTGCAGGCGCGCGGATACCGCGTCCGCATCCGCAAATTCGATCCTTATCTGAATGTCGATCCTGGCACGATGTCGCCGTATCAGCACGGCGAGGTCTATGTCACCGACGACGGCGCGGAAACCGACCTCGACCTTGGCCATTACGAACGCTTCACCGGGGTCGTGTCGCGCCAGTCGGACAATGTGACATCGGGGCGCATTTACAGCCAGATCATCCAGCGCGAACGACGCGGCGACTATCTGGGCGCCACGGTGCAGGTGATCCCGCACGTCACCGATGCGATCAAGGCGTTCGCGCTGAACGAGACTGACGATGTCGATTTCGTTCTGTGCGAGATCGGCGGGACCGTGGGTGACATCGAATCGCTGCCGTTCATCGAGGCCATTCGTCAGCTTCGGAACGATCTTGGCCGTGGCCAGACGGTGTCGATCCATGTCACGCTCGTCCCCTATATCGCGGCCGCCGGAGAGTTGAAGACCAAGCCCACACAGCATTCGGTGCGCGAGCTTGCGGCACTGGGTGTGCAACCTGACGTGCTCGTGTGCCGTTGCGAACAGCCCTTGCCCGACAGCGACCGCGCAAAGATCGCGTTGTTCTGCAACGTCCGTAAGGAAGCCGTCATCCCCGCTCTTGATGCGAAAAGCATCTATGCAGTACCGCTGCAATATCACGCCGAAGGCCTTGATGAGGAAGTGCTGCGCGCGTTCGGGATAGAGCCAGAGAGCGACCCCGACCTGACGCGCTGGTCGGAAATCGAGGAGCGGCTGGGCAATCCGGAGGGCGAAGTCACGGTCGGCGTCGTCGGCAAATATGTCGGGCTTCAGGACGCGTATAAGTCGCTGCATGAGGCGCTGGTCCACGGCGGCATCGCCAACCGGGTGAAGGTCAACGTGAAGTGGCTCGACGCCGAACTGTTCGAGGACGGGCGCGATATCGCCGCCGAACTGGAACCGATGCACGCGATCCTGGTGCCCGGCGGGTTCGGCGAACGAGGATCGGAAGGCAAGATTGAAAGCGTGCGCTTCGCCCGCGAACAGCGCGTGCCGTTTTTCGGGATATGCCTCGGCATGCAGATGGCGTGCATAGAAGGCGCACGCAACACGGCAGGCATCGCGCACGCATCGACGACCGAATTCGGCGACACCGCCGAACCCGTCGTCGGCCTCATCACCGAATGGATGAGCGCGGAGGGGCTGCAGAAACGCGCCGCCGACGGCGACCTGGGCGGGACGATGCGCCTGGGCGCCTATCCTGCAAAACTTAGCGGCAACAGTCAGGTCGCGAGCATATATGGCGGCACCGACATCAGCGAGCGCCACCGTCACCGTTACGAAGTCAACGCGCATTACAAGGACGCGCTTGAGCACAACGGGCTCATCTTTTCGGGGCTGTCACCCGATGGTACGCTTCCCGAAATCGTTGAGCGCCCCGACCATCCGTGGTTTGTCGGCGTCCAGTTTCACCCCGAGCTTAAAAGCAAGCCCTTCGATCCGCATCCCCTGTTTGCGAGCTTTATCGAAGCGGCAGTGCGGCAGAGCCGGTTGGTTTGAGGATATGCCCTCTCCGCAAGGGGAGAGGGAATAGCGTTCCGACCGAAGCGTGCTTAGCCTGCCATCACGCTGACACCGCTGTCATGAGCCACAAAC
Organism: Sphingomonas sp.; assembly: GCA_031372155.1. Taxonomy (GTDB): domain Bacteria; phylum Pseudomonadota; class Alphaproteobacteria; order Sphingomonadales; family Sphingomonadaceae; genus Sphingomonas_O. Next base: position 250 of record JANMKS010000015.1, on the reverse strand, counting down.
TATCGCGCGCGAAAGATTTGCTCGTTTCGTAAATCCTATACAATTGGTGGAGTATTGAATGACCATCTGGGAGTCATCCGATGCCGCTCGCCCGTTTTAGGCTGCTCATTCTTGCGTCGCTCGCCTCGCCTTGTTCCGCTTTTGCACAAAGCCTGCCTGTCCCCGACGATCAGGCCGCGGGACAATCCGACGCCATCGTCGTGACGGCGCGTCGCCGCGAGGAATCGTTACAGGACGTGCCGCTTCCCGT
>JANMKS010000479.1:0-1551 GCA_031372155.1 Sphingomonas sp. | reverse complement strand
CTCGTTATCGTACCAGCTCACGACGCGGACGAGCTTGCCGTCGATCACTGCTGTTTCCAGGCTGTCGACAGTCGAAGAAGCGGCGTTGTGATTAAGGTCGATCGACACGAGCGGCTCGTCGGTGAAATCGAGGATGCCGGCCAGTGGCCCGCTCTCCGATGCTGCCTTCAGGATCGCATTGACCTCGTCCCTGGTCGTATCGCGCGCTGGCGTGAAGGTCAGGTCGACAAGGCTGACGTTGGGCGTCGGAACGCGCACCGCCGACCCGTCGAGCTTGCCTTTCAGTTCGGGCAGCACTTCGCCGACGGCACGCGCCGCTCCGGTTGTCGTCGGAATGATCGACATTGCCGCCGCCCGCGCGCGGCGCATGTCGGGGTGGATCTGGTCGAGGATCTTCTGGTCATTGGTATAGGCGTGGATCGTCGTCATCAGGCCGCGTTCGATGCCGATCGCATCATTCAAGACTTTCGCGACGGGAGCGAGGCAGTTGGTCGTGCACGAAGCATTGGACACGATCGTGTGAGCTGAGGTCAGCTTGTCGTGATTGACCCCGAACACGACGGTCAGGTCGACGCCCTTCGCAGGTGCCGAAATAAGAACGCGCTTCGCACCTGCATCGAGGTGCTTTTGCGCTGATTCCCGGTCGGTGAAAAACCCTGTGCACTCGAGCGCGATATCGACGCCATTGTCGCCGTGCGGCAGCTTTGCGGGGTCGCGTTCCGCCGTGACGTGAATGCGCGTCCCGTCGATGATCAGGTCGTTGCCCTCTGCGGTCACACTTCCCGGATAACGTCCATGTACACTATCACGCTTGAACAGCATTGCGTTCGATTTTGCATCAGCAAGGTCGTTGATCGCCACCAGTTCGAGCCCGCATTCGGGTCGTTCCAGGATAGCGCGCGCGACAAGGCGACCGATCCGCCCGAACCCGTTGATCGCAACCTTGACTGTCATGACTCTAATCCTTTGATTTCCTGGATGATGCGCGGGCCGATGACGCCGACCGTCAGTCCGAAATGCCGGTAAAGATCATCGATTGGTGCCGATGCGCCAAAGCTGTCGATGCCAAAGCGCAATCCACCCCGCACGTACCGCTCCCAGCCAAACGTGGTCCCTGCTTCGATCGAACACAAAAGTCTTCCGTGCGGGAGGACGTCGTCGCGATAGGCCTGCGTCTGCGCCTCGAACAGCTCCCAGCTCGGCATCGAAATGACGTCACAGCCATGTCCCTGCGCTTCGAGGTGGTCGGCAACCTCGACGGCTAGCGACACTTCGGAGCCGGTGGCAATAAGGGCGACGCGACACGCCCCCTGCCCCGCGCGGATACGATAGCCGCCTTTTGCGCTCAGATTTTCGCTGACGTCAGTGCGCAATTGCGGCAGGTTTTGCCGGGACAGCGCGAGCAGCGATGGCCCGTTCTCCCGTGCCAGCGCCAGTGCCCAGCACTCCGCGGTCTCGACTGCATCGCACGGGCGGAAGACGTGGAGATTGGGGATCATGCGCAGCGACATGACGTGCTCGATCGGCTGGTGCGTCGGTCCGTCCTCGCCA
>JANMKS010000468.1:0-1593 GCA_031372155.1 Sphingomonas sp. | reverse complement strand
GAACATCAGCCTGTCCTGGCGAGCACGGTTGCGGGGATCGCATTTCCGTCTCCCGTCGGTCTCGCGGCGGGTTTCGACAAGAACGCGGAAGTACCCGGCGCGTTGCTTTCACTCGGCTTCGGCTTCGTCGAGGTGGGCACGCTGACGCCGCGTCCGCAGCAGGGCAATCCCAGACCCCGGCTGTTTCGCCTGGTCGAGGACGAAGGCGTCATCAACCGCATGGGCTTCAACAACGACGGGCAGCCAGCGGCCCGCAAGCGACTCGCCGGACGCGCGAACGAAGGCGTGATTGGCGTCGTCGGTGTCAACGTGGGCGCGAACAAGGACGCCGCCGACCGTGTCGCGGACTATGTCGAGGGCGTTCGCGCGATGAGCAACGTCGCCGACTATCTGACGATCAACATCAGCTCGCCGAACACGCCGGGGCTGCGCGGCCTTCAGGACGCAGGCGCGCTGACCGAATTGCTGGCAGCGGTGCAAGGTTTGCAGGACAAGCCGATATTCCTGAAGCTTGCCCCCGACCTCGACACGCCCGAAATCGATGGCATCGTGAAGGCGGCGCACGGACAGGTGGCAGCGTTGATTGTCGGCAACACGACTGTTTCACGTCCCGGCCTGCGCTCGCGCTTCGGCTCCGAAGCCGGAGGTCTTTCCGGAGTGCCGCTAAAGTCGCTCGCCGCGCAGAAACTGCGCGCCTTCAGGTCGGCAAGCGGTGCGGGCATCCCGCTGGTCGCGGCAGGCGGGATCAACAGCGCGGACGAGGCCTATGCCCGCATCCGGGCGGGCGCGTCGCTGGTTCAGCTCTATTCGGCGCTCGTCTATCACGGCCCCGGCCTTGCCCGACGGGTTTCGCAAGAACTTGCCGACTTGCTGCGGCGCGACGGCTTCGCGACGGTCAGTGACGCTATCGGCATCGATGCCTAGCGCGACGGCGGCGACTCCACCACGAATTTGCCTTCGCGTCGTGGATCGAAGCCGCCGTCGATGCGACCGTCGCGCACGATTACACCGTGGACGCCCGAATCTTCGCCCTGCCCCGGCTTGAGGTCGATCCCGCGCGCGCGCAGCCCTTCGAGGACGTCCGGTGGCAGCCTGTCGACTTCGCCCTGAAAATTCTGACCGCGCGCGACGAGATTGGGAAGGGCGATCGCGTCCTGCATCGGCAACCCCCAGTCGATTGCCGCAACCAGCGACTTTGCGACATAGGCAAGGATCGCATTGCCTCCCGCCGATCCGATCGCACCGGCGAAACGGTGTTGCGCATCAAGCAGCAGCAGCGGGGTCATCGAGGACCGCGGGCGCTTGCCGCCGGCGACCGAATTGACAACCGCGCGCCCGTGATCGTCGCGCGGGACGAACGAAAAATCGGTCAGCTCATTATTCAGGAAAAATCCATCGACCATGCGACCTGTGCCGAAAATCGATTCGACCGTGGTGGTCATTGACACCACATTGCCGTCGGCATCGCCGATCACAAAATGCGATGTGCCCGTAGGCTCAAGGGTCGCATCGCGCGCGACGGAGTTCGCTCCGGCTGGATTCCCGGCAACGGGCGGCGGGAACGCGGCCTTGGGCCCGATCAGCTTTGCGCGT
>JANMKS010000069.1:0-4429 GCA_031372155.1 Sphingomonas sp. | reverse complement strand
AGCGGCACCATCTCCATCCACTTGGGTCCAAAGACGGTCGCGACGAAAGGCCCGGCGACGACCGCCATGCCCAGGTACAGCGGCATGGCAACCAGCATCGTCAGCCGGACGACCTTCAGGAAGGCAGGCCCCACCGCGCCGCCGTCCTTGGCGAGCTCGGCATAGGAGGGAAACGCGACCTCGTTGAGGGGCGGCACGAATTTGCCCGTAAAGATCTGCGTCAGGAACAGCGCTTCTGCATACAGGCCAAGGTCGTGCGGATCGAACCGCCGTCCCGCCAGGAATATGTCGGCCTGGCTCTGCACGATCCAGAAGAACTGGCAGAGCATCAGCGCACCGCCGAATCGCAGCATTGCGCCGCTGCCCCTGAAATCGAAGCTCGGCCGGACGATCAGACGCGCGGCCCACGTCAGCGCGACGGCACGCACCCCGAACATCACGATCGGAGTCACGACCAGCGTCCACACGCCCAGTCCCGACCAGGCGCAGGTCAGCGCAGTGATCGCTCCCGAAAGTGCCGACGCGAAGTTCGCCTTTGCCTGTTTCCGGAAATCGAGCGTCCGCGCCAGCAAGGCCGATGGCAGGGCGATAAACGGCGTCGCCAGGTACAACAGTGCCTGCACACGGAGCATGTCCGCAACGATCGGCTGGTTGAAATAGACCGCCACGAACGGCGCGGCGATCAGCTGCGCCACGGCAAGGCCGCCATTGAGCAGGATCAGCAAGCCGAACACCTGCGACACCTGCCGCTCGTCGACCGCGGGAGTCTGGATCAGCGAACTCGCAAAACTGTACCCGTTCAGGAAATTGAGCAGCACGAGCACGACCTGCGTCATCGCGAACAGCCCGTAATCCTGCGGATCGAGCAACCGCACGACGATGACGGTCGATGCCCACATGACGACCTGCGCCGCAATCTGGCTCCCCGACCGCCAGAACACCGCACTGCGGACGCGGTCGGTGAGCGGTGCAAGGGGCTGGGCGTCGTTCACGTGCGGCACCTTAAACTGGATGTACGGTCGAGGGATTAAGACCGGCTCGATTTCATATTAGCCGCCTGCCTGAGACAAGGGCGCGACCATTGCGAGTACGCCGGATAAACGTCACAACCTGCACGGAATTGCCGCCGATGGTGTTTACGTTGGAGAACCACCGATGAACAAGCTGAACCTGCTGGGCCGTTACCTTCCGCTATTCCTCCTTGCGACGAGCATGACTGAAGCGACCGCACAGGAGCGGCCCGCGCCTGTGCGAGGTGTTCGGGTTCGCGATGTAATCGTTCGTCCCGATCCAGATGAACCCAAGCCAGAGACCTTGCCTGCCTCACCGGAGCCGCGCTGCGATGCCTATGCGCGCTCGGCCGTGGCGGACTTCAGGACTATGCAGCGCTTTCCCGCCTGCCTGATACGCGACAGCGCACGTTGGCAGCCGGATTATCAGGCGCACTATCGTTGGTGCGCTGCAAATCTGGCGCCGAAACCTGAGTGGATCGCGGCCGAGTCAAAGGCGCGTAACGATCACCTCGTAAAGTGCGGTGTGCGCAAGAACTATTGACCGAAGGCAACGTCAGCGCTCGTCGCGGCGGACGTTCAGCTCCTCAAATTTCGACGCGTAAGCTTCATTGCGGATCGCATAGGTACGTGCTGTCGATTGGTAGGCCGAGTCGTCGTTGTCGCCAAAGTCGAACGCGGAACTGACGGGAGTGAGCATAGGGACGCGCGACGATCCCCCGGCGTGCCACGCCATTCGTGCACAATACCACCCGATCGCCATCATGGCGCAAGCGAAGGCGATGATCGGAAATTCTTTGCCCGGGCTCATCAGAAATTCACCCAATCTGTCGAGCACGATCAGCAAGCCGAAGGCACCGAGTCCCAGCGCGGGGATGAGGAGCGACTGCGTAAGAAGGCTCTTCACGCGATCGGCGTCTGTCACGGGTATCGCCTGACTAACGTGACTGGCGTGACAGCGGTCGCAGAACAGCGGTCGCGCTTCTGCCACGCACTTGCTCCAGCCACTGTCGCCGCCAGAGCTGAACAAAAACGGTTTCGCGATTGGCAGCGGACGATCAGCGGCGTCGCCGCAGTTCGGGCAGATCGCAGGATAAGCGAGGTTGGTAATCGGACGCGTCAGCACGACACGATGCGCACCCGCCGCAAGGCCATCGTTCCCTAATTGCGGCTCAGCGACGGCCATCACTGTTCACCAGGATGCCGGGCGGCATTTCACCATCACCGCGGGTAAGGCGCATAGTATCTGATGCCGACGCCGTCTTCGAGCCCGTCCCAGTTGCGCTTGGTCGTGAAGGCCGCCGCATAACCCGGCGGCGGTCGCATCGCAGATTTAATGCCATCGATCTCGTCTCTGAAACTTGCCAATTGCGTACGCAACCGACTGTTTTCCGCCTTCAAACCGCCGATCTGTTCCGACATTTCGGCAAGCTGCTGGTCTTGCAGATCCTCAAGGCTCGGCAGTCGGGGTAGCTTCACGCGTTCGGCGGAGATGCTGTCATCGGCCGCACGCTGCACGGCCCCGACGCTCGTCACTTCGCGCGCGTCGCGCAGGATGGGACGGCTGCGGTCTTGGGCGCTGGCCGGGCCTGCGCCTGTCAAGGTTAGCGTCAGCGAGGCGGCTGCGGTGCGCCATTGGAATAGCCCGGCCAGATGACACATTCCCGGCGTTATTCTTGTCATCTTCCGATCCCCTTTGCTTACGGAATGCCGAGGTTGCGCCGCGCGTCCAATCAATTGCAGAGCTGAAAACGAAACCGGTGCGTCCGGAACAAAATCATGATACCGCGTTGCCGAACTTGCGAAAGAGGCAATTATGCGCAGGCAGTTGTCGGGCGGGGTGGGCAGGCACCTTCTTCGCATCATTTGCGTCGTTGGCATGGCTCTGGGCAATACCGAACTTGCCGCTGCCCAATCGTTCTTGCCAAAACTCGGTGGACCGGGGGGTGGATCGTTTGAAGAGACCTGCCCTGCGGGTTCCGATCTTGCGGGCTTCATGCTGGGGACTGCCGACGACGTCGACGCAATTCAAATCAATTGCATTTTTCCGACAAGCACGGGTCAGGCGTCGCCAGCGAATAGCTCGATGCTAGGCGCACTTCAGCAATCCTTTGGCAATGCGGGACCGCGCAGTGTCAATATCCTCGTGGGCAAAAGTCATGGCGGCGTGCGCGGCGTGCCACGCGCGCTTCTCTGCCCGGCCGCCATCCCCGTCGTGCTCGGCATCTCGATCGAAAGCGAAGGTGCCGAAACCGTCATCGTGAACAGCATCGCGTTATATTGCGGGCGCGCGATAGCGTCGCAACCGGTTCCAAGCCTTCCCAATGCGATCTTCGAAGGACCGCGCTACAATCGGTCCGCCCCGTGGATGGGGATCGGAATTGGCGGCACCCCCTCCTTCCCCGACACGCAATATCAAAATTGTCCCTCGGGACAGGTGGCGATCGGTATTCATGGCCGGTCGGGACTATGGGTCGACGCAATCGGACTCATCTGCGGCGCACCGCGTAGCCCACCGCAGCCGCAACCTTCGCCCATCACCTCGATCGGGAGGGTGCCGTCGACCGGGCCTCAATCACCGCCACGGACCGGGTCGATCTGTGACGCCGCGCGAGCAGCACGCGCGCGCAATTCACCGGCTGCCCCCAATCTAGAGGCGCAATGCAGCGCACAAAGGTCGCCGATCTCTTCGATCGGCCGGGTTGGAGGTGCCTCGGCACCGAATGGTCCGCGCCTTCCTATCTGCGATGCGGCGGCCTCTGCGCGCGCGCGCAACTCACCGGCGGCACCCAATCTGGAGGCGCAGTGCGCAGCTTATCGCGCGGCAAATCCCGCGCCGCCCGAACCAGCGCCTCAGGACGTTCCGCCCGAAGAACAGCCCGCAGACGATCCTCCGCAAGACTGAGCGGGGGATATGGGCCTCTGAGTGTCGAGGCAGCTGCAACAAAAATGCAAAAAGGGTGTTGACCCGAATCTGACTCGGGCGTAGTGGCCCTTTTGTCGCAGCGACGGACCGCACGGTTCGACACTGCTTCTGCACTAGCTTCGGCGCCCGGTCACCCCGGTTAAAAACGGGGGAGGACATGGCGTCGCTCTTTTGCGCTCTTTGACATTGTCGGTTTAGATGAAGGGACATGTGGGCGGCGGCTCCGGGTCCGACGGTTTTAAGGCGTCGGGTGCTCGGTTAAATTAAGCTGTTACTCACAAGTCCTTCACGTATCCATACGTAATTGATTTGTGCAGGAACACGCTCCTTGAAATGAGCGGTTTCGGGTTCGGGAATTCCACCTGACCCGTTATCGAACATCAAACTTGAGAGTTTGATCCTGGCTCAGAATGAACGCTGGCGGCATGCCTAACACATGCAAGTCGAACGAGACCTTCGGGTCTAGTGGCGCACGGGTGCGTAACGCGTGGGA
>JANMKS010000427.1:0-7457 GCA_031372155.1 Sphingomonas sp. | reverse complement strand
CGGTGCGGACGCGATTATCAAGGCATGAGGCTAAAGTTCGCGCGCCGCCGACCGTCATATAATGAATGTCTATCAATGACTTCACCGGTGCACCCGCAAATGAGCGCGTCCTTTGAAAGCGCGGGAACCCCGCCGGAGCGTCCTGATCAGGGCACGGATGCGCTCTGACGACGGCTGGTCCGACGTCACAATGCGCAACGTCTCCTCACGCGGCATGCTGCTGCTTGCCAGCAAGGCGCCGGACAAGGGGCGATATATCGAAATTCGCAAGGGCGATCACGCAATGGTCTGCCGGGTCATGTGGACTGAGGGCGCAGAATTCGGCGTGCTGTCGCAAGACAGGCTGGACGTCGAAGCGATCGTGGATGCGGTCTGCCGACCCGCGACCGACCGCGTGCGCGAGGGGTTGCTTGTTGAACGACGTGGCCGTGGGCGCCCCGTCGACACAGTTTCGACTGCGCGGCGCGCGGAGCGCAACCGCTTCATCGGAGCGGCGATGCAGTTCGGGATCATTGCGGCCGGCGGCTTGGCCGCAGCAGTGTTCGTGACAGCTGCCGCAAAGGAAACCCTCGCAAAACCGCTGGCGCTGATCTCCCGGCACCTTTGACTTGAGGGCGCAATCTGCGGTTGACGCGTGCCGCCGTCTGCCTGTTTAGAACAGCATGTCCGCACGCCTTTCATTCGAAATCTTCGCGACCGACGGTGCCGCCCGCAGCGGCTTGATCCAGATGGCCAGAGGCGAAATTCGTACCCCCGCGTTCATGCCGGTGGGCACCGCTGCGACGGTCAAGGGGATGAAACCGGAAAGCGTTCGTGCCACCGGCGCAGATATCCTGCTCGGCAATACCTATCACCTCATGCTGCGGCCCGGCGCCGAACGTGTCGCGCGGCTTGGTGGATTGCATCAATTCATGGGTTGGGAACGCCCGATCCTGACCGACAGCGGCGGCTATCAAGTCATGTCGCTCGGCGAATTGACAAAAAAGAGCGAGGACGGAGTTGCCTTCAAGTCGCACCTCGACGGATCGCGGCACATGCTGACTCCCGAACGCTCGATGGAAATACAGGCGCTGCTGGGCAGCGATATCGTCATGGCGTTCGACGAATGCACGCACTTCCCCGCCTCGCACGAGGTGGCAAAGGCTTCGATGGAGCGCTCGATGCGATGGGCACGCCGATCACGCGACAGCTTTGCGAGCGCGGGCGCGCTGTTCGGCATTCAACAGGGGTCGATGTTTGCGGATCTTCGCGCCACATCGTCGGAAGCCCTGACAGGCATCGGTTTTGACGGCTATGCGATCGGAGGGCTGGCGGTCGGAGAGGGGCAAGCGGCGATGTTCGGAGTGCTCGATTACGCGGTGGAGACGCTTCCGTCGGACAAGCCGCGCTACTTGATGGGTGTCGGCAAGCCCGACGATATCGTCGGAGCGGTCGAACGCGGCATCGACATGTTCGATTGTGTCCTGCCAACCCGAAGCGGACGCAACGGCCAGGCATTCACCTGGGACGGCCCGCTCAATATCAGGAACGCGAAATTCGCCGAAGACCTGACACCGCTCGACCCGGAATCGCCCGTTGCGGCGTGGAGCAAGGCGTATCTCCACCATCTCGTGCGCTCGGGCGAAATGCTCGGTGCAATGCTGATGACCGAACATAATCTGTGGTTTTATCAACAGGTAATGGCCGAATTGCGCCGGGCCATTTCGGAGCGTTGCCTGACCGATTGGGCGAGCGCGTTCCGTGCCCGTTACGGCGGCCGCAACGAAATTGCCGCATAATCGCAACCCGGCGGACGCGAAACTGACGCCATAACGTTACACTGGACTGCCACCGGAAGCCGCAGGGGCGGTTGTCGCCCGATTCGACTTCAACAGGGGGCAGGCGATGACCGTTCAGATCGACTATAACTATTCCGACGGCGACACCGACACCAATCGCACAACCGGCCCCTCGATCCACGACCTTGTTACCGAACGCTATTCGCGGCGTCAGGCGATGCTGTCGGGCTTCATGATGACAGCAGCAACGGTGCTGCCGACGTCGTTGCTGGCAGCATGCGGAGACTCCGACGCCGCACCCGCAGTGACGGTATCGGCACCGAACGCGCAGACGAGCGCGGGGCGTGTGGTATCGCTGGCGGGCACTGTCGACGGCGGAACGATTGCCGCCTCGACCTGGACGCAGACTGGCGGGCCTGCGGTCACTCTTACCGGCGCAAACACGTCGACGCCGACCTTCGTAGCGCCGGGAGTCACGGCATCGACTCCGCTCGAGTTTCAGTACACCGCGACCACGAGCGGCGGGCAAAGCTTCAGCACGAAGAGCACAGTGACTGTCGACCCTGCGACCCTGGGCTTTACGGCTGTGCCCAAAAGCCTTGCCGACGCGGTCTCGGTTCCCGCCGGTTACACGGCCAGCGTGCTGTACCGGCTGGGCGATCCGATCGACGCCGCGACTTCGGCCTATGCCAACGACGGCAGCGACACCAGTTTTGCATCGCGCGCGGGCGACCACCACGACGGCATGTACTTCTTTGGTCTTGCCGCGACCGGCAGCGCGCCCGACCCCGCCAGCAATACGCGTGGCCTGCTCGTCATGAACCACGAGAACATCACGCCGGCGTATCTCCATCCGGCGGGTCCGACGACGGCCGGTGGCGTGCGCCCGGTCGGCGAGGCGACCAAGGAGATCGAGTGCCACGGGGTCAGCGTCATCGAAGTGACGCGGAGCGGTGCCGCAGGTGCGTGGAGCTATGTCCAGGCGTCGAGCTTCAACCGCCGTATCAATCCGTTCACGCCGACATCGATCAGCGGACCCCTGCGCGGCAATGCGGCGATGCGGACGCTGTACTCGCCGACCGGAGTTGCGGGGCGCGGCACGGTCAACAATTGCGCGAACGGTTTCACGCCGTGGAACACCTACCTTACATGCGAAGAGAACTGGGTAGGCTACTTCCGCCGCGATGCCAGTGACCTGACGGCGCGCACCGCAAGGGAGAACGTCTCGCTGGCACGCTATGGCCGTGGGTCGGCGAGCGGCGGCAACAACAACTGGACCAATGCGACACCGGTCGCAGCGGGCGACACGCGCTTTGCCAAGTTCAACATCACCATCGATGCGACCAAGCCCGTCGATGGGACAGGCGATTTCCGTAATGAAATCAATCAGTACGGCTGGGTCGTGGAAATCGACCCCTTCGATCCCGCGTCGACACCGCGCAAGCGGACGGCGCTCGGCCGGTTCGGGCACGAGGGATGCTGGCCGGGCGCGTTCGTCGCCGGTCGCAAGCCCGCGTGGTACATGGGCGACGATGCGGCGGGCGACTATCTCTACAAGTTCGTCTCGGCGACCGGATGGTCGGCCGCCGACGCCACCGCCACCGATCGCCTCGCGACCGGCGACAAGTATCTGGACACGGGCACGCTCTATGTCGCGCGCTTCGATGCGAGCGGGCAGGGGGTATGGCTCCCGCTGACATTCGGGACGGGGAACCTGACCGCGGCGAACCCGGCCTATGCGTTCAGCGACCAGGCCGACGTGCTCCTCAACGCGCGCCTTGCCGGTGATGCGGTGGGCGCGACGCGGATGGATCGGCCCGAGTGGACAGCGGTCAATCCCAAGACCGGGGAAGTGTATCTAACGCTCACAAACGGGCCTACTCGTACCGGAGCCGCAGGGGGGCTGAGCACCGATGCTGCCAATCCGCGCATCTATGTCGATGCCCCGAGCAGCGCGCGCAACAATCGCAACGGGCATATCATTCGCCTGAAGGAAGTCGGCGACACGACCGAAGCGACGACGTTCAGTTGGGACATCTACCTGTTCGCCGCGGGGTCCGACCTTGATGCGAGCAATGTCAACGTGTCGGGCCTGGACGCGACCAACGATCTGTCGAGCCCCGACGGCTTATGGTTTTCGCGACCGCAGAACGCGGGCGGCATCGGCAGCAATCCGCTGCTGTGGATTGAAACCGATGACGGGGCGTATACCGACGTGACCAATTGCATGCTGCTCGTCGCTCAACCCGGTACGGTCGGCGACGGCGGGGCAAGGACCATCACGAACACGCTTCCCGGCGGCGCGACGGCAACGCAGCCGACGATCGTCGGCAGGGCGCCGGGCACGACACTGCGGCGGTTTCTGGTGGGGCCGAAGGAATGCGAGATTACCGGTATCGATTCCACACCCGATGGCCGGACCGTTTTCGTCAACATACAGCATCCCGGCGAAAACGGGAACGGCACGAATATCACGAGCAACTGGCCCGCGGGAACGGCCGGATCGCGCCCACGCTCGGCGACGATCGTGATAACCAAAAACGACGGCGGTGTCGTCGGCGTCTAGCTGCCGAGCTTGACGCCGAGAAAGCCCGGCAACGGACCGTTCCAGCCGTCGTCGGCCTCATCCTCCGGATCGGGTCGGCGCGCCGGGGCGGCCCGTGGCGGGGCAGCCCGTTGCGCGGGCTTTCGTGCCGCAACGCGCTCTTCGGAGTCTGCTTCCGGCGCTGCTGACGGCGTCGCCTTCGCCCGCGACCGCGGTCGCGTTTCTTTCGGCTTTGCTTCCTCGGGTGTCCGGGCGGGCGTGCCGACACGCGGGATTTTCGTGTTTGTCAGCTTTTCGATATTCGCTACGGCTTCGGCGTCTTCGGGCGTGGCCAGCGTGAAGGCCTTGCCTGTCGCCCCCGCACGGCCCGTTCGTCCGATCCTGTGCACATAGTCATCGGGATGCCACGGCACGTCGTAATTGAAGACGTGGCTGACGCCCTTCACATCGAGGCCGCGCGCAGCAACGTCCGACGCGACGAGCACGGTGATATCGCCCGACTTGAAGCGGTCGAGTTCACGAATGCGCTCCGCCTGTTCCATGTCGCCCTGGATCTGCCCGGCCTTGAAACCGGCGCGTGACAGGCTTTGCGCGAGTTCGCGCACGGTCGTCTTGCGGTTGGAAAAGATAATCGCGGTCGTGCAGTCCTCGGCACGAAGCAGTTCGATCAGCATGTCCTTCTTGCCGCGCAACGATACTTCGACAATCGCTTGTTCGATCTGCAGATTGGCCGACGCGGGCCGGGCGACCTCGATCTGCTTGGGATTGGACAGGAACTTGTCGGCAAGCTTCTTGATGGGCGCGGGCATCGTTGCAGAGAACAACAGCGTCTGGCGGTTAGCGGGAAGCTTGGTGCAAATTTCCTCGATGTCCGGGATAAAGCCCATGTCGAGCATGCGGTCGGCTTCATCGATCACCAGCAACGAACAGCCATTGAGCAAGATCTTGCCTCGCCCGAACAAGTCCATCAGGCGACCCGGCGTGGCAATCAGGACGTCGACGCCCTTTTCAAGTGCCGCCTGCTGGTCGCCCATGCTGACCCCGCCAATGAGCAGCGCCATCGAGAGCTTGTGATATTTGCCGTATTTTTCGAAATTCTCGGCGACCTGCGCTGCAAGTTCGCGGGTGGGTTCAAGGATCAGGCTGCGCGGCATCCGTGCACGGCTGCGCCCCTCTGCCAGGATGTCGATCATCGGCAGCACAAAGCTTGCGGTCTTGCCGGTGCCGGTCTGGGCGATACCGATCAGGTCGCGCATCATCAGTACGCTGGGAATGGCCTGCGCCTGGATCGCGGTCGGCACGGTATAGCCGGACTCGTTGACGGCCCGCAGCAATTCGTCGGAGAGGCCGAGGTCGGCGAAGTTCATGCAATATATCCGGTGAAATAGTCGCTCGGGCGGTGCGCAGCCCTTGTCGCAAAGTCAAGTTACCGATCGGGAACCAACGCGCGAAACCGTTCAATACCACATTGTCCGCCGGTTCGCGCATGGATAGTGTCGCGGTCCGCGCACATCCGTCCATCCGGTGTCGGACGGATGTAAAAGCCATAGCCTAGGTCGACGCCCTCGCACTGCCGGTCCAGCTGAACGCGCATGCGATCGCCCCCGCGCAGGAATATGTCGACCGATTCAGGTCCCGTGACCACTGCACCTGCAAGCGCGCCGATCTGCACGCATTTCGGACCTTTCCGCTCCTTCCAGCGCATCCGGCGTTCGGGAGGAGGGGGTGCGGAGACGGTGGGGATGCGGATGACGACGCGCTGGCGAATCGTCAGTTGCGCCAGTTCCACTGCTTCCTCCGATGGCAGGCCGATCGCCGCCGTCAGCAGCGCAAGCGCGGATATGATCATTGCAATTTGCTCATCGTCATTCGGGGCGATGGCGGCAGCCTGTTGAACGCGCGATTAATTCGCGCATTGCGTCGCGCGTCCCGTCGCCATAGTGCGCTCCGCAGTCCAGCCAATTTGCACACCGGAGAGAATACATGGCCAGCACGGCCCCCCAGACCCAGGCCCCCAATCCGGCGCTGCCGCTGCTCTACAAGGATCTTGTGCCGATTTCTCAACAGGAACACGGCACCTGGCGTTACAAGACGCTGGAATCGGCAATGTTCCTGCGTACCGATCATGCCATTCCGATCACCGTCGAGGAGTTTTCGGTCGCGCAGCGGTTTTATCCGATCATCTTTTCTTCGGGCGATCAGCCGGTGCCGCTTGCGCTGATGGGGCTGAACGAGGGCATCAATACTTTCATCGGCGAAGACGGCAAGATGGTGCAGGACGCCTATGTCCCCGCCTACGTGCGTCGCTACCCGTTCCTGCTCGCACGCTTGCGGCCCGACGTGGAAGAGCTTTCGCTATGCGTCGATCCGACAAGCGAGGCGATGGGAGCCTATGACGAAGGCGATCCGGTGTTCGACGGTGACGCGCCATCGGACGCGACCAAGGCCATACTCGAGTTCTGCGAGCAATTCGAACAGGCAGGTCAGCGCACCGGCGCGTTCGTCGAGGAATTGAAGGCGCTGAACCTTCTGATGGAGGGCGAGGTATCGATACAGACCGACGCCGATACCCCGCCGTTCGTCTATCGCGGGTTCCAGATGGTCGATGAGGCCAAGCTGCGCGATTTGCGCGGCGACCAGCTTCGCAAGATGATGCAGTCGGGGTTGCTTCCGCTCGTGCATGCCCATCTGTTTTCGCTGACCATCATGCGAGAGATTTTCGCCCGACAAGTGGCGCAGGGCACGGCCCCGGCACCGGAGGCTTCGGCCTAAGAAAGTTATTGCTGCTTTGCGTGCGGCGGCAAGTTGCCGCTTGAAACGCGCCGGGGGTTTACTTACATTCATCGTGTCCGGCGCGCGTCCCCCCTTTCGCGCCCGGACGGCACGCCTTCGGGTGTGTTCCTCCCTGAACCTGGCCACCTCGTGCGCAAGCGCGAGGTGGTTTTTTTATTCAGCCGCTATTGCAAGGTTGGCGGCATCCCCGCTCGCCAGCGTGTGCACCAGTGCTTCGATTGCGTTCTGAACGCGCCCCAGCGCGGGCGAGGGCTGGTCGTGTGCAGCGTCGAGATAAAGTGCGCGATCGAATTCAAGCTGGATAGCATGAACCCCGGCAGCCGGCGCGCCGTGCCGGTCGA
>JANMKS010000417.1:0-3565 GCA_031372155.1 Sphingomonas sp. | reverse complement strand
TTTTGCACAAAGCCTGCCTGTCCCCGACGATCAGGCCGCGGGACAATCCGACGCCATCGTCGTGACGGCGCGTCGCCGCGAGGAATCGTTACAGGACGTGCCGCTTCCCGTTTCGGTGTTCAGCGAGCGGCAACTGACCTCCACCGGCACCTACAACATCTCACGGATCGCCCAGATACAGCCGGTTATCCAATATTACGGATCGAACCCGCGCAATTCGGCGGTCAATATTCGTGGTCTGGGCGCGCCGCTGGGCCTGACCAACGACGGCATCGAACAGGGCGTCGGCCTGTATATCGACCAGGTTTATTACAGCCGCCCGGCCGCGTCCGCATTCGACCTGATCGACACCGAACAGGTGGAGGTGCTGCGCGGACCGCAGGGAACGCTCTATGGCAAAAACACGACCGCAGGCGCTATCAACATCCGCACCCGCGCGCCGCAGTTCAGCCCCGAAGCGCGTTTCGAGATCACCGGCGGCAATTACGATTTCTTTCAGGGCAAGGGATCGGTCTCCGGTCCGCTTTCAGAGAGGCTGGCCGGGCGGCTCGGTATTTCGGTGACGACCCGGCGGGGTACGGTCTATAACGTCCGCACGAACGAATGGACCAACTCGCTCGACAATCAGGGCGTGCGCGGGAGCCTGCTCTATACCGGCATCGACGGACTGCGCCTGACGCTGGCGGGCGATTACAGCAAGCAGGATCCGCAAGGATACACGCAGGTCGTCGTGCGGACCTTTCCGACGTTGCGTGCTGCCAACCGCCAGTTCGAGGCACTGACCGGCGCGCTCGGTTATACCTTGCCGACGACCAATCCCTATGCGCGTGTTACCGATGTCGACGGTGACCTGCAGTCGCGCCAGTATCTGGGGGGCACGTCGCTGATTGCGGAGCTCGATGTGGGCGAACGCACGCTGACATCCGTTACGGCGTGGCGGTTCTGGACGTGGCGGCCCAGGAACGACCGCGATTTCATCGGATTGCCGATCACGACGCTGAGCCAGAACAATTCCGACCAGCGCCAGCTGACGCAGGAGTTCCGCTTTACGACGAGCGGCAAGAACACCGTCGATTTCGTGGCGGGCGTGTTCGGATATCGGCAGACGATCAAGACGCTCGGGCTTCAGGAACAGGGGGCTGCGGCGAACTTGTTCACCAATGGGCCGACGGCGGGCGCGAATGCCGCCGTCCTGAACGGCCTGCGCCAGACCAACGACATATCGTTCGAGAATAACAGCGTCGCGGCTTACGGGCAGCTTACCTGGAAGCTCAACGATCGCCTCCGCATCCAGCCCGGTTTGCGTCTCAATTATGACACCAAGGATGCAATTTATGATGCCGTCGTCAGCGGCGGCATCGCTAATCCGACGCCCGCGCAACTCGCGCAGCAGCGTGCCGCCTTGCCCGCACAGTTCTACACGGCGCGCTACCGCGACTTCAACGTTTCTGGCGATGTGAACGTCTCGTGGCGGCCTATCGACGATGTGCTGCTCTATGGCGTTTATTCGCGCAGTTTCAAATCGGGCGGCATCAATCTGAACGGGCTGCCCTTTCGATCCGATGGCGTGACGGTTGCGACCGAACTGGCGCAGGTGAAGCCCGAGAAGGTCGACCATTTCGAGGTTGGCGTGAAATCGCAATTCTGGGACCGCAAGGCGACCGTCAACCTCACCGCCTATCGCACCAGGGTGAAGGATTATCAGACGACGGTGTCAAACGGCGCGATCGGCGTCGTGCGCGGCTACCTCGCCAATGCCGACGTGCGAATACAGGGTTTTGAGGGCGAAATCAGCATCCGTCCGACCAATTGGTTCACGGCTTACGCCAACTTTGCGTATAACGACGCAATCTTCGCTCGCTTTCCCGACGCACCGGTGGCGCCCGAGTTTACCGGGGGCACCGCGCAATTCGTCGACATCGGCGGCAAGCAGTTTCCCGGCGTTTCAAAATGGGCACTGGCCTGGGGCGGAGAGGCGAGCCTTCCCCTTGATCGCTTCGGGGTCGGCAACGATGCACAACTCTATTTCGGTGCCGACGCAAGCTATCGTTCGAGCTATTCCTCGAACGCGACACCCTCGCCCTATTTTCGCGTCGACGGCTATTCGATCGCCAATTTCCGTGCAGGATACCGCGATCGCAACAACTGGAATATTTTCGGGTGGGTGAAGAACGCGCTGGACGAGGACTATGTCGAGTTCCTGTCGAACCAGCCGGGCAACAACGGTCTGGTCGTGGGGCAGTTGGGCGACCCGCGGACTTATGGAATAACGGTGGCAAAACAGTTCTAAATCACGGTGCCACCGTGAAGCATGGTTGCCCGTCGGCGCTGATCGCGGTGCAAAGCCGCACTGCTTCGGTACGCCCGGCCAGCGGACCTGCCTGCAAGCGGACGATCGCACCGGCGGGCACGAAGTAGCTTCGATAGGGCGCCAGCGCGCTGACACGCTTTTGGAGAACGGCCCACAGCGCGGACGCCCTGGCTACGTTTCCGAACGCCCCCAGCTGGACGCGCCAGCTGCCGCCGGGAACGGGCTTTGCGGCGAGCGCACCAGCGACGGCTTTGGGCACTGGCGGCAGCGCTGGTTTGGGGACGTCGGGCAGGGCGGGGTCGGGCGTTGCACCCGCGGCCTCGAACGCGCGTGCGAGCGTCAGGCCGCGCTCGCGCTGAGCCGCCGGGATGAACCGATCGAGTTGCTCCAGGCTTACGGACGCCGCCGTTACGCCGCCTGCCGAAGCGCGGGTCATGAGTGCGTAAGCGCGCACCCAATCCTTTTCGACCATGTCGCCATTGAACAGCATTGTTGCATAGACATATTGCGCCTGCGGAAAGCCGTGCCCTGCCGATGCCTCCAGATAGGGGAGGGCAGAGCGGCGGTTGCCGTTCTGAAATAGCGTGAGGCCATAGGCATTTTGCGCCTGACGGTGCCCTTGCTCGGCGGCCTTGCGATACCAGCTTTCGGCCAATCCGGGATCGGCGGTAACACCGCGCCCAAGCTTATAAGCCTGACCGAGATTATATTGCGCGTCGGCATCGCCCGCGACGGCGAGCGGACGCCAGATATCGACGGCGGTCGCAAAGTCGCCGCGGAGGTAAGCGTCCACGCCCGTTTTCGTATCGGCGCTCGCGCCCGTCGGGGCGAAGGCAATAAGGGCGGCAATGAGCCGAATGCGCACGGTCAAATCGGTCTCCCCAAGCGAAGACGGCTTTTGCCACAACAGGGTTAACGCGTGCTTAGCACCGTTCAAAGCAGCCGATGCCTGCGCGGCGGTGTTAACCGTATCTTAGCGAGCGCGTGGCATTCCCGACGGACTAAGCGATCAATCCAAGGAATCCAGATGCGCGTATTGGCGATGGCTTCGCAAAAAGGCGGCTCGGGCAAGACAACCCTGTCCGGCCATCTTGCGGTGCAGGCACAGCTTGCGGGGGCAGGCCCGGTCGTGCTGATCGATATCGATCCGCAAGGGTCGCTTGCCGATTGGTGGAACGAGCGGGAGGCAGAGCTTCCCGCATTTGCGCAGACCACGGTCGCGCGGCTTCAGGCGGACCTCGAGATGCTTCGGCA
>JANMKS010000401.1:0-6213 GCA_031372155.1 Sphingomonas sp. | reverse complement strand
GCCGCTGGCCGCGGTTCCAGAGGGAACGGCGCACACGCTGGCGGCGATGAAAGCGGCCGCAGTGCCGGTGTTCGCCTATGGAAGTTTCATCACGGCCGCGATCAATTTCCTCATCCTGGCGTTCATCATCTTTCTGATCGTCAAGGCCGCAAACAAGGCGCTGAAGCGGTCCGATGACGACGCGACTCCTGCGGATATCCTGCTGTTGCGCGAAATCAGGGACGAGCTGAAAGCACGCCCCACGGCCTAGGCTGCGGCAAGTTCCACTGCTGTGGCATCCGCCAGGCTGGTCCCATCGAGGATCCGTGCGGTATCGTCCCGGACGATCAGCATGGCCCGGCGAATGGCGCACGTTGCTTCGCTGCGGCAATCGTCGCAGCGCCGGTACGCGGTCCGGCTGACGCAGGGTACGAGCGCCAGCGGCCCTTCGATCGTCCGGATAATCTCCCCAAAAGAGATCAGGTGCGCGGGGCGGGCGAGGTGAAAGCCGCCCGACTTGCCGCGCGTTGAGACCACGAATCCGGCGTTCCGGAGCTCTCCAAGTATAATCTCAAGGAACTTGCGCGGTATCTGCGCCTCATCCGCAATGCGGCTCATCGGTACGGGGGGACGACCCGCTGCCTCGCTGGCCAGCACAAGCATGGCGCGAAGGGCATATCGGGAGCGCTGCGTTAGCATAAGACCGCTCTTAACGGGGCGTACCTGAACGACAAGTTTCGTGAGGCACTTTTCATTCGGCGTTGCCGACCTATATTGGCCATGCCGGATTCGTCCGGAGATGGCGATGAATTGTGCCGTGTAATAGACGCAGCGGACCCGGGGGCGGTACCCGGCGGCTCCACCAAAATCGTCGCCCGATCGTTTGATCGGCGGCGATCCTGACGGGGCCGAACTAGGATCGACGTGTGTTGAAAAGCGGTATTTTTGCCAGGCCTGAATGCGCCTTAAAACCGTTCAAAACCAATAGGTGCCAACGATAACGAGGCCCTCGCGATTGCTGCCTAACCCGATCCTCACGGATTGAGTTAGAAAGCCTTAGCGCGGTTCGGACCACACCGGGCAACAGAAGTGGAAACCAGCGGCCGCCGGAGGGCCGGGCAACAGAACCTCCGGCACTTTTTGCCACCGCGAATGCCGGACAACAGATTCAGGGCGCCTTCGGGCAAATCTTGAGCTGCAACTATTTTCATCGTTCTGTCGCAAACTGTGTTGCACCGCACAACGACGTGTGATTCATTGCGGGTGGGGACGTTCCCGAAAGCGGTTAAGCCTTCGCTAACCTGAAAGGCGCAAGCTGCGACCCGGGACCGCTTGGGCAAAGGGGCACGGGTTATGGGCACGACCGCACAACCGGCAGAAGGCGTGGCTTCGCTTTCTGAAATGAAGGAATTCGCGGGGTTCACGTCCGCGACGCAGCGCTACATTCGCCGTTCGCTCGATGTGGGTCTCGGACGCGGCGACCCGCTCGGCATGTGGTCGCGCGACATGATCGAAGCGGCAAGCATTCGCGCGCAGGCCAAACTCTATGAGCGGCTGGATGCGCTTCGTGAATCGGTTCCCGAAGACAGCGGCCTTGAGCGCGTCGAACCCTTCATGGCGCCGCTCGTCACGATCAGCGCGTTTGATCTGGGGCAGGATCGCTTGCAGAGCTTCGGCGCTTACCGTTTCCTGTACGAACGCCTTATCGGCGCGAATGCACGTCCGTGGCTGCCCGGTGCTTTCTGCGCTGCGGCCGCGCTTCCGCACCTCCATCCCGAACGGCGTCGCAACCTGCTTCAGTCGATCAGCGAGGCTGCGGCAACCGCGCCCGGCTGGTCGAATCGCGAACCTGTCTTTTATCCCGAGTGGGTCGACAAGGTCGATGTAACCGCATTGCCGAATTAGCCCCGGCGAATGTCCAAAAAGGGCTCCGAGCAGACCGGATAGCCACGGTCGTCGGGAATGCGAAGGTGCGGAACCCCGTCCCGGTCCTCGATCCACGGCGTAATCAGGTCGGCCTGAATCTGCGTCGCCTGCATCCTTGCCGCTTCGAAGGTGCCGAGCATTGCGAGCCGCTCCAGGTTGCGGCGCGTCGGAAAGATGATCTGCGC
Source organism: Sphingomonas sp. (assembly GCA_031372155.1). GTDB lineage: Bacteria > Pseudomonadota > Alphaproteobacteria > Sphingomonadales > Sphingomonadaceae > Sphingomonas_O. Next base: position 4,123 of record JANMKS010000401.1, on the reverse strand, counting down.
CGTTCCTTTATCCGCCGCGTCAAGCACGGCTTGGGCGGTGGACCATGCCAGCGTGACGTTCTCGGTCGCGTCCACCGAGGCAGCGGGCGCATTCACAGGCATGCGCGCAAGGTAGAACCGTGTGTCGAAATTGCGCGTCTCGTGGAAGTTCGGGCACCAGCGCGCAAACAGTGTCAATGCATCGAGGTTGAGGGTGAATCCACCAGCCGCCAAAAGGTCGCCGAAGACTTGACCGGCTTCAAGCCCGTGCCTCAGCCGTCCGACTTCATGAAGATCGGGGGCCGGCGACAGCCCGACTGCGACCCCCGCTTCTTCGATCGTCTCGCGCACCGCCGCGACGCGGGCAGCGGCGTCGTCGTGATCGAGGTCGGGAAAACCGTGAGCGAGCCAGCGATCCCCTTCATCGACGCGCCCGCCGGGGAATACCAATGCGCCCGCGGCAAAGCGCATCGTCGCCGCCCGCTCGACGAACAGGTGCTGCGCCGGTCCCTTCGTCTCTTCGCGGAACAGAACCAATGTGGCGGCAGGAATTGGGAACGCACTCATCGGCGCGTGCGTAGCGCGGCCTTCGCACGAGCGCAAAGGGGCCGGAGACGCGCATGAGGCTACGCCGCCACTGCCGTCCGTGCCGGTATCGTCTGCTCTATCCAGCCCCCCCCGACAACGCGTTCACCCGCATAGAGGACGGCAGCCTGGCCGGGAGAGACGCCGTATTCGGAAGCAGCGAAGGTAAGCCAATCGCCCTCAAGGCTCGCGGCAACGGGTTTCGCCATCGAGCGCACTTTCGCGGTGAGCGGCGCCGACGCGCCAGTGCCGATAAGGTTGATTTCGGAAAGGCGTGCCGCATCGACGGCGAGCGCACGACGGGGGCCAACGACGACGCGGTGCGTTTCGGGTTCGAGGCGGACGACATAGAGCGGCTCGGCTTGTCCGCCGACCTCCAGCCCGCGCCGCTGCCCGATCGTAAAGCCGACGATTCCGGAATGGTGCCCAAGCACATGCCCGTCCATGTCAACGATGTCGCCGCCCCGTGACGCCTCAGGCCGCAGCTTCTTGACGAGTGCGGAATAGTCGCCGTCGGGCACGAAGCAGATGTCCTGGCTGTCCGGCTTTGTCGCTACGCCCAGCCCCAGATCCGCAGCGATGGCCCGGACCGCCGACTTTTCCATGCCGCCGAGCGGAAAGCGCAGGAAGTCGAGCTGTGCCGTCGTCGTGGCGAACAGGAAATAGCTCTGGTCGCGCGCAGGATCGACCGCGCGGTGCAATTCGGGGCCTTCGATGCCGTCGACCCGGCGGACATAATGACCGGTGGCAAGGCAATCCGCGCCCAGCTCTTTTGCCAGCGCGAACAGATCGGTGAACTTCACGCCCATGTTGCATCGGACGCACGGAATCGGCGTGCGTCCCGCCATGTATTCGTCGGCAAACCCGTCGATGACCGAGTTGCGGAACCGGCTTTCATGGTCGAAGACATAGTGCGCGATGCCGAGCCTGTCAGCGACCGCGCGCGCGTCGCGAATATCTTGGCCCGCGCAGCACGCACCCTTGCGGCCAGTCGCCTCGCCGTGGTCGTAAAGCTGAAGCGTGACGCCGATCGTTTCGGCGCCTGACCGCGCGGCAAGTGCTGCGACCACCGACGAATCGACACCCCCCGACATCGCCACGACGATCCGCTTGCCTTGAACGGTCCCGAGTTGAAACAGGTCTTCCACGAAAAGGCCCATAAGCGCGTAGCCCGCCGATGTCATGGTTTACGCTACCTTCACGGGTGGTCGGCCATAGCGATCGGCAATGGACATGAGCTTCGCCCGTCGCCGCAAGGCATCATTGCGCTCCGGCACACCGACGCTTTCGACACTGTTGTCTGAGCTGGGCGCGCGTCAGGCATCGTCGCGAACGGCACGTATCCAGGCGCGCATTCAGGCGGCAAGCGAGCCGGTCGAAGGCGCGCCCTTGATCGAGATTTTCGCCGGCGAACAAGCCGCTGTCGCACGTGCGTGCCGTTTCGACGACTCGCCCGTGCTTTCCGTAACACCCCGTAAACCAACATGACCACGCCGTTTACCTTGGCGTTTCAGCGTTCCTTCAAGGGCTCGGGACTAAAGCTGCGAAATCGTAACGGAGTTGCCCGCCCGGTCGGGCGGCAGAGGACATAAATGATCGAGAACCAGAAGATTCGTCCCGCACAGGTAATCGGTCCGCTCGGCGAGCCGCTGACCCTGGCGACGCTCCCACCGCCGGGGACGACGCGCTGGGTCGTGCGTCGCAAGGCAGAGGTCGTGGCTGCCGTCAACGGCGGTCTGCTGTCGGTCGACGACGCGTGCGATCGGTACCGTTTGACGCTGGAGGAGTTCGCCGGCTGGCAGCGCGCTGTCGATCGTTCGGGCATGCCCGGGCTTCGCGTTACGCGGATCCAGCACTACAAATCGCTGTACGAACGCCAACAGAAATACTGAGTCCGTCCCGCTTAGGCAGCGCCGTATCGTTGCGGTTACGCAATTAATTCGGAACCAGACCGACCTCCCGGGCGTCTTGCCCCTTGTGAAGCCGCTGACAATCGCGCGGCCCCATGAGGAGGAATTAAAATGATCGGGTTCATCATCTGGATTGTGGTCGGCGGTATTCTCGGCTGGCTTGCAAGCATCGTCATGCGTACCGACGCACAGCAGGGCATCTTTCTGAACATCATCGTCGGAATTGTCGGCGCGTTTCTGGCCGGGCTCATCATTGGCGGTGGGTCGATCAATAACGCAGGAATCGACGCGCGGTCGCTGATCGCCTCGTTCGTCGGCGCGGTCGTGTTGCTTGCGATCGTCAACCTGGTTCGCCGCGGCAGCGTTCGCTAGACCGCAATTCTGTAGAGTTAAAAAAGGGGCGTCGGGCAAAACCCTGCGCCCCTTTTGCGTTCAGCCGAGTTCGAATGTCACAGACAGGGTAACGCCGACTTCCTGTTCGCCGGGAACGATTTCTGTCTTGGCGGCCGCGTCAGCGCCGCGTTGCATCATCATCACCGGCATTGGCACGGGCGACGGCATATCGTTCGATTCGGACATTGCGACGACACGCTTCACGGTCAGTCCGGTCGCGCGCGCATACAGGTCGGCGCGGGCACGGGCGGTCTTGACTGCGTCGACGCGCGCTTCGTCCAAAGCTGCTGCGGGCTTGTCGATGGTAAGCCAGGGACCGTTCACCTGGTTCGCGCCTGCGGTGACGAGCGCGTCGAGGATCGACCCGCTCTTGGCGACGTCGCGAAAACGGATCGAGACACTGTTGTTTGCCTGATATCCGGTCACGACGGGCGGCTGATTTTCGGCATAGCGATATTGCGGTGACAGCCCGATCTGCGCGGTCGAGATATCGCGTTCGGCCACCCCTGCCTTGCGAAGCGCGGCAAGAACCCGCGCCACTGCGGTTGCATTGCTCGACATGGCGCTTCGTGCATCCGCAGCTTGCGTGATGACGCCTGCGCTGATCGTCGCGACGTCGGGCACACGCGTCACGACGCCGCGGGCAACGATGTCGAGACGGGTCCCGACAATTGCCGGGCCCGTGGTCTGTGCCGTGGCAAGTGCGGGAAGTGCCGACGCAGCGAGCGCCACGATCGTGGGAAGTGCCTTCATTCGTTTCGCTCCTTCAATGGACAGGGCCGCTGATAAGCAGTGCGTCGCTGCATGGAGGATGAATGGTCAGCGCGTCCGTCCGCGCATGACAAGCCGGTAAACTATGAGCAGCAGAATCGCGCCCACCGTGGCGCCGATCCAGCCCGCGGCCTGGCCCTGTGAATAAATGCCGAGTGCCTGTCCGAGGAAACCTGCAAGCAGCGCGCCCGCAATCCCGAGTAGGATGGTTACGATAAATCCCCCCGGGTCGCGTCCCGGCATGATGAGCTTGCCGAGTACTCCGGCGACAACTCCGATGAATATCCAGCCGAGAAAACCCCTGTCCATTTTGCTACCCCTTGCCGATGATTGCCGAATGCTCCGTGATTGTTCTTACAAAATCAAGCACCCCGCCTTGCCTCTCTACGCGCACAAGTCCAAAAGCTGCCCATGCACAGCTGACTTGAGCGCAGTGACTTATTGATGTAACACACCGCGGTAATAACGACCGCAGGTAAAGGCTG
>JANMKS010000300.1:0-1896 GCA_031372155.1 Sphingomonas sp. | reverse complement strand
CGGCGATGACTGTCATCTCGCTGGTCAGCGTATAGCTTTTTCCATCGAGCGCCGTGACGGTTTCGCCGTCCGTTGCCCGGCGCGCCACGACCGGTCCCGAAAGCTTGCTCAGGTCATAGGCGTGGCTTGGTCGCCCAAGGTTGAGCATGACGTAATTGGTAATATCCACCAGTGCGGAGATCGATCGCTGTCCAACCGCATTCAGCCGCCTGGTCATCCACACCGGAGCCGGCCCGTTGGTGACGCCGCTGATCGTCCGGCCGTAAAATGCGGGGCAGCCTTCGCGGTCGTCGGTGCGGATCTCGATCCTGCTCGCGCCGTTTGCCGCGATCTCGGGAACGACAAGCGGCTTGATCGTGCCCACGCCGGCTGCGGCCAAGTCGCGTGCGATGCCGCGCACGCCCATACAATCCTGCCGGTTTGGTGTGATCGCCACGTCAAAAACGGGGTCATCCGCGCCCGAATACGTCGCGAATGACACACCGACGGGTGCATCTTGCGGCAATTCGATGATACCGTCGTGTTCTTCGCCCAATTCGAGTTCGCGGACCGAGCACATCATGCCGTTCGACTCGACGCCGCGGATGCTCGCGACTTTCAGGACCATGCCGTTCGACGGCACGACCGCACCCGGCGCGCCGAACACGCCGACCAGTCCCGCGCGCGCATTGGGGGCACCGCACACCACTTGAAGCGGTCCGTCGCCAGCATCGACCGACAGCACCTGCAGCTTGTCCGCCTGCGGATGCGGAACTGCACTCAAAACACGCGCAATACGGAACGATTTCAGCTTTTCAGCAGCGTTCTCAACACCTTCGACCTCAAGCCCGATGGCCGTAAGCGTGTCAACGAGGCGTTCCACCGGCGCATCGGTATCCAGATGCTCCCGCAGCCACGACAAAGTGAATTTCACGCGCCGACTCCCCCGCTCAGCGTCGGCACGTCGAACGCGCCGAAGCCGTAGTGCTTCAACCAGCGCAGGTCGCCGTCGAAGAACGCACGCAAATCGTCCATCCCGTATTTGAGCATCGCCAGCCGGTCGATGCCGGTCCCGAACGCAAACCCCTGCCACACGTCGGGATCGAGCCCGCACGCTTCGATCACGCGCCGGTGCACCATCCCGCTGCCCAGCACTTCCATCCAGCCTTCAGCGCCGCCGATCACGCGCTTGCCCTTTTCGATCGAATAGCCGACGTCGACCTCGACCGATGGCTCGGTGAACGGGAAATAGCTGGGACGCAGGCGCAGCACGACGTCGTCGCGCTCGAAAAACGCCTTGAGAAATGTTTCGAGCGTCCATTTGAGATGGCCGAGGTGGATGCCCTTGTCGATCACCAGTCCCTCGATCTGGTGGAACATCGGCGTATGCGTCGCGTCGCTGTCGGACCGGTACACTCGTCCGGGCGCGATAATGCGGATCGGCGGAGGCTGTGACGTCATGGTCCGGATTTGAACGGGAGACGTGTGCGTGCGGAGCAATCGCTCGCTGCCATCGGACGCGTTGGGGAAATAGAATGTGTCGTGCATCGCCCGTGCCGGATGGCTTTCGGGCATGTTGAGCGCAGTGAAATTATGCCAGCCGTCCTCGACTTCGGGCCCGGTCGCGACCGCACAGCCCATATCGGCGAAGATTTCGGCAAGTTCGTCGAATACCTGGCTGACCGGATGCACCGAACCGCGCAGCGTTTCAGGAGCCGGCAACGTCAGGTCCAGCCCCTCGGTCGCAAGGCGTGCGTCGAGCGCCACTGCCTCCAGACGGCCCTTATGTGCTGCAATCGCACTTGCCGCCACCTCGCGAAGCCGGTTTACGCGCGGTCCTTCGACCTGCCGCTGGTCGGGCGTCATCGCGCCGAGTGTCTTCAAAAGCGCGGAAATGCTCCCCTGCTTGCCGAGCAG
>JANMKS010000026.1:0-8252 GCA_031372155.1 Sphingomonas sp. | reverse complement strand
GGCGCGACGTTCGTCGCCGACCGAGACGTCGAGGTCGCCATCCTCAACATCGGTTACGCCGACGGATATCGCCGCGCGCTTTCGGGCAAGGGTCGCGTCCTCGGCCGCGTTTCGATGGATCTGCTCGCAATCGACGTCGGCAACGAACCGCATCTGCGCGAAGGCGACTGGGTGACGCTCGACTATTCATTGCCCGAACTGAGCGCGGCAAGCGGACTTTCGCAATACGAACTGCTCACGAGCCTGGGCGGGCGGTTTGCACGGAGTTGGGTTTAGCTGCTCGCCCACGGGTCATAGGCGTCTGCCCGTATCCAGCGCGTCGCCAGCCATTTTGTCCCGCTTATAATCGGAAGGCCGGCATGTTTCGACCGGAGGTCAGCAAGCCCTTCGCTCGTGACATTATCGAATACGATGGCATCGCCGACCCGTCCTTTCACCTTCAACCCGCTTGAAATGAATTCTGTTTCACCGCCTCGATAGCCCTCGTTGAGATAAACGAGCATTGTCTTAATTCGCTGATTGGTCGTTTTTGCAATCGTGTCGACATGCGGACGATACTGCTGCCCCAGGCCATAGTGCAGCACCGTGAGTGGCTCTCCTTGGGCAGTCGCCGTTCCGGTCGCGGCCGCGATGCGGTGGTTTATCGCGCGTACGACGAGGTCTTCGCGCGCCGGACCGATAGCGCCGCTGTGTGAGGTTCGCACAGGATGCGGAACAAATTTCCCGGTGTCCGGATCGACCACTTCGGCAGGTTCGAGCAAATCGGCGGCAACGCGCGCAATATGGGCGCATTCGCTCTCTGTCAGGAGCGCGGCAAAGCGGAAGACGTTGGGGTCTTTTCCAATCTGCTCGGACTCGGTTACGCGATCGGGTGCGCCGAAATCATCGAGATCCATCGCTCTGATGAGGCGCTGTTGCTCGCTCGCCACGGGATCGTTCCGGGCCGCAACTTCAAGAAGATCAACCGCCTTGCACCAATCGGAGGAGCCACCGCTGCCGTTGGCGGTCAGCGCTATTTCCATCAGCGCGGCATCGACGTGCCCTATTCGCACGGCATCACGTAGCAGCTCGCGTGCCAGATGCAGATCGCGAGCAACCGGTTCTCCCCTGAGGAACCAAACCGCCAACTGCATCAGGCAATCGACATCACCCGACTGCCCGCCAGCAGTCAGCGCCGCAACAGCGTCGTCTACACGTGCTGCGGCCAATAATTTCTGGGCGTGGACGAGGGTGGACACATGCCAGTGTAGCACCGTTTTTGCGGCGAAAAAAAGGGCCGGAAAACTTTCCGGCCCTCAATTCTGCTCAGCACTCGCCTCAGAATTTCGCCGTCGCGCCGACGAACATGAAGCGACCCCGGTTGTCGTAGATTGCCGAGCCTGCACCCACGCCGGTCAGACCATATGGAGGCATCGTGTCGCCGATATTTGTTACACCAGCGTAAATGTTGAATTTATCATTCACATCATACCCCGCGCGGATGTCGCTGTAAGTCACCACCGGATATTTTACGATCTCGGCATAGTCGGTGTTTTGCGGTGGCAGGCCGTTCAAGGCATTATAGTCTTCGAACGTATTAAGGTACATTTTGCCGACCCAGCGGAATGCATAGCCAAGCGTCAGCTTGCCGAATTTCAGATCGAGGTTGAGGTTGAACTGATCCTTCGGGTCGCCGAGTTCTTCTAGCAACGTATCCTTGAAGCTGGGAATGGCCGGATTGTTGAAATTGTCGCGCTTGAGGGCGTGCGTCCACACACCCTTGAACGCAACGGCACCCCAGTCATACGTACGGTTATAGGCGAGCTGACTGTCTACGCCGCGAGCCGTGCGCTTGGCGAAGTTCGCGGACGACTGCAGCAGCGACCCTTCGAGAATGCGGAACGTCTGTTCACCACGCGGACCTCCGGCGGCACCGGCGCGTTGGAACAGTGCACAGAACGGGTTGTTGAGCGTAGGAGAGTCATAGCAGAGGTTCAGGATATTCTGGGCCGTCACCGATGTTATGACGTTATCGACCTTGATATCGTAATAATCGACCGAGACCGTCAACCCCGGAACCCAACGCGGACGAAGCACACCACCGACCGTCAGCGACTTCGATGTTTCCGCCTTCAGGTTGGGATTGCCGCCGCTCAGGATCTCTAGCGAAGCCGTATAGACATAGTCGTACGCTGCCGGACGACCCGCAGCGGTGCAGTTCGCCGACCGGGTTGCCGAACCAGTCGCCAAATTTCGCGCCGAGCACGGATCATTGGGTGCCGGCGTGAAGTTCTGGCTCTGTGCCGAATACAAATCGCCGAGGTAAGGCGAACGGACGGACTTCGAATAGCTTGCACGGAAGCGCAGGTCGCTGACGGGAGCCCAATCTACGCCTCCGCTATAAGCATAAACCGTACCGGTGGCGCCCTTGTAGTCAGCAACGCGGCCTGACCCCGTAAAGGTCAGTTCGTGGAAGAATGGCATGTCCTTCAAAAGCGGGATGGAAACTTCCGCGAATGCTTCCTTCACTTCAAACGCCGGGGCGACGAAAGACGGAATGGCGTTATAAAACGCATATCCCGCCTGCGTTGTATCATCCAGGTCGTATGAAAGCTTTTCACGACGGAATTCGCCACCGAGTGAAAACCCGATGGGGCCACCTGGCAGTTCGAACAACTGGCTCAAATCGCCCGACACGAACCCCGAAGCGACGAATTGCGTCGCCTTGCCCGTGGCCGACGACGCAATGGTCAGGTACTGGCGCGCGGCCGCACTGACCGAACCGTCGCCGAACGGGTTGAGCGGCACGCAAGCCGCGATGTCGGCGGCGAGCACCGCTGGGTTGCCGCCGCGATCGGGCCCGGCATAGGCAGGATTGATCTGCGAACGGCAAACAATCTGGCCTGCGCCGTTCACCGCAGTGTCTTGCGCCAGCAGGAACCGCTGACGATTGACGTTTCCGGCGATCAAATTGTTTTCCTTGTGCTCTCCGTAGTTGAGCGAGAGCTCATAGTTCCAGTCGGTGTTGAAATCACCGCGAACACCCGCGACGATGCGATAGGTATCGCGCTTGATCTTCTCGTCGCGAATGCCGAGGTCGATGTAGTTGCGACGATTGCTGAAGCGGAACGAGCCGTTCGCAATCTGGGCAAGAGCAAGTGCCTGATTAGCGGCTTGCGTGGCCGCCGTTCCGAAAGCCGTTCCTGTGTTCGGATTGATGCCCGCAGTCACCGCCGCCGTAAGCTGCTGCGTTAACAAGGCACGTGCCTGAGCAGACATGAACGGGTTGTCGAGACGGATGCCTTCGCGATTGACGGTTCCGTTAACCGTTCCACTACCCGCATAGGAACGGTCGTTGAGTCCTGCCACAGTAATGCCGTCACCTAGCGTCTGGCCTTGGGAGAAGAAAGGTCCGCTCTGTGAGCCGAACGCTTCCGTACGGACGAACTTGGCTTCCACGAAAGGCACCAGCGCCGGCGTGATTTCGAAATGCCCGATCAGGTTGGCGGCATAACGTGTCACGTCCGGCGACAGGACGAGGAACTCGTTCTCGCGGCTGTTGGCACCGTTGCCGCCTACGAAATTGCCGTTCGGGCCCAAGCCGATCCGCAAGCCGGTCTGGGGAACGAGCGTGCCATCGGCCTGAAATAGGTAAGCGCAGGTGAACGCCGAACCGACCCCATCAAGTCCGCAAGCTCCCGCTGCGGGCTGACGGATACCGATCTGGCCGCCCGTCGAAATCGTCGTTGAGCGAATATCGCGGAAGAAGAGTCGATCGGGAATACCGTCCGATCCGTTCACTGAGCTCGCAGGATCGGTGTCCACGACGACGAACGCATCGTTCTGGCGCAGGTTGGGACGTTGCGATCCGTAATAGTCTTCCTGATGAGCAAACTCGAGGTTGATCGCGATGTTGCCGCGGTCGTCGGCGAAGTTGCGTCCCGCAAGAATCGACGCATACTGGTTGCCGGCATCGTCGTATTTGCTGATGCCGCCCTGAACGCGCGCCTGAAGTCCGTCGTAATTGTCCTTCAGGATGAAATTGACGACGCCAGCGACAGCGTCCGATCCATAGATCGAAGAATTGCCGCCCGTAACGATATCGACGCGTTCGATCAGGTCGGTTGGAAAGGTGTTAATGTCGGTCGCATTGCCGTTGTTGATGATTTCCGACGAAACGTGCCGACGTCCGTTCAGCAGAACCAGCGTGCGCGAAGTACCCAGACCGCGCAGATCGAGAAGGTTCAAGCCACGTGTGCCAAGGCCCGACGTCGAATTCTGCGAACTTACCGTGCTCCGCAATTGCGGCAGGTCGTTCAACGTGTCGGCAACCGAAATTCGACCACTCTGAATGAGCTCGGCGGCCGTTACAGTGGTGATCGGGACGGTCGACTCGTCATTGGGGCGCCGGATGCGCGACCCTGTGACGATGATCGCCTCACTCGACTCTTCCGCTCCTGCCGCCGCTTGCGGCTGTGCATCTTGCGCATAGGCAACGCTGCCCGCTCCAAAAACGGTCGCGGTGGCAAGCGCCGTCGCTGCGAGTAAACGAGTGGATTTCATCATTGACGCCCCTTGCTGGTCCGCGCTGTACGCGCGTTAGGCCATCAGGTTCGGCGACACTCGCGTCGAAGGCAAGTAAGAATCTTTCACTGACATGAACGATTTGTTTCAAAAGCGTTCATGTGTTGCAAACTGGCAACATCCCGCTACCCCCGCTCCACCGCCATTGCTACGCCCATCCCGCCGCCTATGCACAGCGTCGCCAGGCCCTTGTGCACGTCGCGGCGGACCATCTCGTGCAGCAGCGTCGTCAGGACGCGCGCGCCGCTGGCACCGATCGGATGGCCGATGGCGATCGCGCCGCCGTTGACGTTCACCCGTTCGGGATCCCAGCCCAGTTCCTTGCCCACCGCCAGCGCCTGTGCAGCAAATGCCTCATTCGCCTCGATCAGGTCGAGGTCGTCGATGCGCCAACCGGCCTTTTCCAGCGCGCGTCGCGTCGCGGGAACGGGGCCGATGCCCATGATCGAAGGATCGACGCCCGCCGTCGCCCAACCGGCTATGCGCGCCAGCACCGGGGCGCCGCGCCGCGCTGCTTCGTCGGCATGCATCAGGACGATCGCGGCGGCGCCGTCGTTCAGCCCGCTGGCGTTCGCGGCGGTAACGGTCCCGTCTTTCTTGAACGCGGGGCGTAATCCCGCCAGGCTTTCCGCGGTCACGCCGTCGCGAATGAACTCGTCGTTCTCGACGATCGTGTCGCCCTTGCGGCCCTTGACCGTCACCGACGCAATCTCGCCCATAAAGCGACCCTCGGCCCGTGCGGCCGACGCGCGGTTCTGCGATCGCGCGGCAAAGGCGTCCTGCATCTCGCGCGTGATCTGGTGCTGCTCCGCGAGGTTTTCGGCGGTGATGCCCATGTGATAATTGTTGAAGACGTCGGTCAGGCCGTCCTTGATCATCGTGTCGATCAGCTCGACCGCGCCCATCTTGGTTCCGCCGCGCAGCATTTGTGCGTGCGCCGACATCGACATATTCTCCTGACCGCCCGCCACCACGATGGTCGCATCACCCGCCATTATCGCCTGTGCGCCGAGCGCCACTGCGCGCAGGCCCGACCCGCAGACCTGGTTGATGCCCATGGCGGACACTTCCTTCGGAATACCGGACGCCATCGACGCCTGACGCGCCGGGTTCTGGCCTTGTCCCGCGCTCAGCACCTGTCCCAGGATGACGTCGGACACGTCCTCGGGCGCGACCCCGGCTGACTGCAGCGCCGCAACGATCGCCGTCCGTCCCAACTCGTGCGCGGGGGTTGCGGCAAAGCTGCCGAGGAAGCTGCCGACGGGCGTGCGGCGCGCTGCGGTGATGACGATGTCGGTCATGAACGGGACTCCTGATGTCCGGGTACGGATATGCCATCCGCCCAGCCGTTTCCACTGCCATGTTGCGGCGCACCATGCATCGGTGTTAAAGCGAAACAAATCATACGGAATTCGCGCACATGGCCAGATCAGCCGTACCGAATGACGGCTCTCCGCCGCCGACGGTCATTATCAAGAAATACGCCAACCGGCGGCTCTACAACACCGAAACCTCGGGCTATATCACGCTGGAGCACCTGGCGCAGCTGACGCGTGAGGGGCGCGAGTTCAAGGTCGTCGATGCAAAGACCGACGAGGACATCACGCACAGCGTCCTGACTCAGATCATCATGGATGAGGAGAGCCGCGGCGAATCGATGCTGCCCGCGGGCTTCCTGCGCCAGCTCATCTCGATGTACGGCGATTCGATGCAGTCGATGGTGCCGCAATATCTCGAGGCCTCGATGGACGCGTTCCGCCGCAACCAGGCGCAGTTTCACGAAGCCATGAAGGGTGCGTTTACCTCGGGTCCGCTCGCCGAAATCGCGAAACGCAACATGGCGATGTTTGAGGCGGCGACGAGCGCGTTCACGCCAAAGGGCGGCGCGGTTGCGACCCCCTCTGCCAAGGACGACGAGATTGCCAAGCTCAAGGCACAGCTCGCCGAATTGCAATCGAAGGTCGACAAGCTGGGGTAAGAGAGAGCTTTCGCTGGCTCACCACCGCTTGGGAAGTAGGCGACCGTGTGGCGAACCGGTCGCGCGGATGCCCGCTTCTTGCCGTCCGCCCGCCGCGAAGCCGGGGGCAGCCAGGTCGGAAGACGCGCTGCTCCACATCATTCCCATCCGGTGGTTTAGAAGTGGTTCGATCCGCTCCAAGCCGCTGCCGGGGTAAAATGTCATTTCTCCAAAACGTGCCCGCCCACAAACTTCGTAGAAGTCGGCTCGCACGAAGCAGAAGCCGATTGCCAGTCGCTCTGCTGCGTCGAGCATCTGTCCGAGCGATCGCGGCGCCGGGGGGTCGCGGTCGCGGCTCTTCGGCGAAACCCTCTGCCACGCCTTGTCGAAGACGATCCAGCGGTGATTTTCGCCCCGGCCCAGGTGCACCTGAACGAATTGCGCTGAACCGCCGAATACGAACACCTTGTAGTCGAGCGGCAGCATCGGTCCCTCGCCGACGAACGGCTCCACCAGCAAACCGCGGTCAATCTCACCGTACAGCCACTCGTCCAGCCACCCACCATAGCTTCGCCGCATCCATCGACGGGATTGCCGCAGGGCATCGGAGTAATCGTGCGCCTCCCTCACGATCACCACGTCCCCGCAACCGTGTCTCGACTTCACGACGAACGGGTAATCCCATGCCGGTTTGTCGGGAAGTCGCTCTCCTCGCCACAGCGTCGGCGTGACCCATTCCTGCCCCAGTTGCGAAGCGACGAAATCCTTCGCATGGACCTTGTCTGCCAACTGCGGGAGTCGCGGATCGCGGTCGTGTAGCTTGCGATGCTGGACCCATTCGGTGAAGAGCAGCGGTCCGTTCAACCGAGCGAACCGCCGATGACGCCACCAATAGGTGAGTTGAATTCGCAGGGCACTGCTGCCAGCAGGGGTCGGTGGACGAAGAGTCATCAGCATGAATGGCTAAGCCAAGCAGCGACCACTTCGTTCCGTGTCCGGTCCAATTAGTTTTGTGTTCCGTCGCAGGTCGGCTCTCGTTCGATTACCTGCGCGGCTTCACGAACCTCAGCGTCATCCGGTCGCTTTCGCCGATGGCCGCGTACCGTGCCCGGTCAACGTCTTTTTCGGCATAGTTCGGCGGCAGGGTCCACACGCCCTTGGGGTAATCATGGGTATCGCGCGAGTTGGCGTTGATGTCGCTCTCGCCTGAAAGCTTGAAGCCCGCTTTCTGCGCGAAGGCCACGACCGAGGATCGCTTCATATACCCGCTCTTCTCCTCCATCGCGGTGTCCATTTCTTCGGGCAAGCGGTGCTCGACCACGCCCAGCGTGCCGCCCGGCTTCAACATCGCGAACATTTCGTTGAAAGCGTCCTGCGCACTGTTCGCACCTTCGAACCGCCAGTTGTGGATGTTGCGGAACGTCAGGACGACGTCGGCCGACCCCGGCTTGACCGCATTGCCCCCCGCCGCCGGGAAGTTGGCACGCATGACCCGCCCGTAAACGGCCGCGTTCGCATCGAGCTTCTTGGCGATGTTCTCCGAACCCCGGCCTGTGGGCGCCGCGACGGTCAGCTTGCCCTTTGCGCTCAGGTAGGGCGCCAGAATCTCGGTGTACCAGCCACCGCCCGGCCAGATTTCGACGACGGTATCAGTCGGCTTCACGCCGAAGAAGGTGAGCGTTTCGCTGGGATGACGATATGTGTCGCGAGCCACATTGGCCGGGGACCGCGT
>JANMKS010000025.1:0-2141 GCA_031372155.1 Sphingomonas sp. | reverse complement strand
CTGAACCTCGCCAGGAATTTTCGCGCACGCCACCTCGACGTGCCGCTCGTCCTGATGGGATACGCCAACCCGATGGTCAGGCGCGGTCCGGAGTGGTTCGCCGGAGCTTGCAAGGATGCGGGCGTGGACGGCGTGATCTGCGTCGACCTGCCCCCCGAGGAGGATGAGCTCGCCGGCGCCTTGCGTGCCGCCAGTATCGCTCCGATCCGGCTCGCGACCCCGACGACCGATGCCGCGCGCCTTCCCGCCGTGCTCGATGGTGCCAGCGGGTTTCTCTACTACGTCTCGGTCGCGGGCATCACCGGCCTGCAAGTGGCTGCACAGACCAGCATCGAAAGCGCGGTCGCCAAGCTCAAGGCCGCGACCACACTCCCCGCCGCGGTCGGCTTCGGCATCCGTACGCCCCAACAGGCCGCCAACATCGCTCAAGTCGCGGACGGAGTCGTCGTTGGATCGGCGATCGTGGAAATCGTGGGCGAACATGGGGCGGACGCCCCACGACATGTCGAAGCGTATGTCCGCTCGCTTGCCGACGCGATCCATGCAAAGGAAATGGCATGAGTTGGCTCGACAGCGTCCGCAAACGTATCCCGTTCATCGCCAAGCGCGAAACGCCGGATAATCTTTGGGTGAAATGCCCCGGCTGCGGACAGATGATATTTGCGCGCGAATATGAGGAAAACCTGAGCGTCTGCCCGCAGTGCAATCATCACGGCCGCATTGGGCCGATGATCCGTTTCGATCAGATTCTCGACGCTGGCTACACCTTGCTACCGACGCCGCGCGTCGCCGAGGATCCGCTGAAGTTTCGCGACACGAAGAAATACACCGACCGTATCAAGGCGGCACGGGCAGCGACGGGTGAGCATGATGCTCTGATCAATGCGCGCGGCCTGATAGAAGGTTTGCGCGCCGTCGTCGGCGTACAGGATTTCGCGTTCATGGGCGGGTCGATGGGCGTTGGTGTCGGTGCAGCTTTTGTCGCGGGAGCACGCGCGGCAATTGCCGACGGCTGCCCCTATATCATTTTCACCGCAGCAGGCGGAGCGCGCATGCAGGAAGGCATCATGTCGCTCATGCAGATGCCGCGCACCACAGTCGCGATTGCCGAATTGCGCGAGGCGGGGTTGGCGTACATCGTCGTCATGACCGACCCCACGACGGGCGGCGTGACCGCAAGCTATGCAATGCTTGGCGACATCCAGATCGCCGAACCGGGTGCGCTGATCGGCTTTGCGGGACAGCGCGTCATCGAATCGACGATCCGCGAAAAGTTGCCCGAGGGTTTTCAGCGCGCCGAATACCTGCTCGATCACGGCATGCTCGACATGGTGACCGAACGCGCCGACCTGAAGGACACGCTTGCACGCTTGATCGGCTATCTCATGGACGCGAAAAAAGCGGCATAATGGCCGATCATGCCCGTTCGGACGATCCCGCCGTCCAGGCTCAGCTCGACCGCTTTGCGCAACTTTCGCCGGGCCGCGATATCCTCGGTCTGGAGCGCATCACCGCGCTGCTTGCGACGCTGGGCAATCCGCAAGAGCGACTGCCGCCGGTTTTCCACGTCGCCGGAACCAATGGCAAGGGTTCGACCTGTGCCTTCCTCCGCGCCATCCTTGAGGCGGCAGGCAACACGGTACACGTCTACACCAGCCCGCACCTCGTCCGCTTCAACGAACGCATTCGCATTGCGGGCAAGCTGATCGAGGACGAAGACCTTGCCCCGCTCCTGTCCGAAGTTCTCAACCGCGCCGAAGCCTATGACATCGGCCCGAGCTTCTTCGAGGCGACGACTGCCGCCGCCTTCCTCGCCTTCAGCCGCACGTTCGCGGATTATTGCGTCATCGAAGTCGGTCTTGGCGGACGCCTCGACGCGACCAACGTTGTCCGCCCGCTCGTCACCGGCATCGCGCAAATCGGAATCGATCATCAGTCATTCCTTGGCGCCACGCTCGTCGAGATCGCGGGCGAGAAGGCCGGGATCGCCAAAGACGGCATCCCGCTTGTCTGCCTGTCGCAACCGCCCGAAGCGCTTGCGCGGATCGAGCAGATCGCCGCAGCCGCGGGTGCCCCACTCCGCCTGGAAAGTCGCGACTGGCAGTTCGACGAGACGCTGGCACCTTCGCTCGCGGGCGCGC
>JANMKS010000202.1:0-12747 GCA_031372155.1 Sphingomonas sp. | reverse complement strand
ACGAGCCAGGCAAAGTCCTCTGCCCCCATGTTCTTTTGTTCGAAAGGCACGACCACGCCTTCGCCCAGCCCCGTCGCGAGCGCGGTATTGAGGCGGCGGGCAAGCGCGCCGTCGTTGATCGTCGTCGGCGTGCTTTCGGTGACGGTCACTTCGGGCAGTTGCGCGTCCGAAAGGCCGTTCGCGCGTGCGACGCCTTCCGCCACGCGCTTTACCGCCGCCTGCAACTGCGCGCGCGTCACCTCGTCATTGGCGCGGATCGTCACGCCGAGGTCGGCGCGATCGGAGATGATGTTGTTCTTCGTCCCCGCGTGGAACGTACCGACAGTGATGACGCCGGGCAGCAACGGCGACTTTTCGCGGCTGATGATGCCCTGTAACGCGACGACGATCTGCGCGGCGATATAGACCGGATCCTTGCCGAGGTTCGGTGCCGCCCCGTGCGTGCCGACACCGTGCACGACGATCTCGAGCGCATCGGACGAACTGTACTGAATGCCTTCCGAAGCAGCGATGTGGCCGGTGGGAAGTTCCGCCGCGACGTGGAACGCGACCGCATAATCCGGCTTTGGAAAGCGCTTGTAGAGGCCGTCTGCCAGCATCGCCTTCGCGCCGCCGATCCGTTCCTCGGCGGGCTGGACGATAATCACGACCGTCCCCTTCCAACGCGTCTTGTTCGCCGCAAGCTGACGCGCGGTCCCGACCATCGACGTAATGTGCACGTCATGCCCGCAGGCGTGCATGACAGGCGACACGACGCCTTCGCGATTGGCCATCGTGATACGTGAAGCGTTGGGAAGCCCCGACTTCTCCTCGACCGGAAGCCCGTCCATGTCGGCACGCAGCAGCACGGTCGGACCCGCACCGTTCCGTAGGACCGCGACGACACCGGTGCCGCCGACCTTCTCGGTCACTTCGAGGCCGGGAACGGCGCGGAGTTCCTGCGCCATACGCGCCGCCGTCTTCACTTCGACATAGGACAGTTCGGGGTTGCGGTGAAAATAATCCCATATGCCGCCGAGCGAGCGATCATAGTCGCTCTTTATCGCGGCGCTCAGCCCGTCCTGCGCAAAGGTCGGCGTGGCAAGCGCCGTGAGCAGCAGGGTGCCGAGCAGCAGGCGACCGCGCATCATCCGTTCTCCTTGCCGGTGCATTCGCCGCTTCGCTTTGCATCGAGGGTCATGTTCATCGACATGCCCGCGACCGGGTTGTCCTTGCTGCCGGTCCCCGTCGACGCCACGGTCATCCGGTAAGCGTCAGGACCGTACGTGCCGTTCATCGTCATCGTTCGTGCGCCGCCGCCCATCTTGCACTGCATGACCGCGTCGATCTTGCCAGCGCCCATCGAGAATTTCTCATAGCGGCAGTCGCCGTTGCCCTTGGCGAAGAAATCCTCCTTCGGCTTCCTGGCTTCCTCCGGCGTCAGGCAACTCGAAAACGTCTTTGCCTTGCCCATGTGACTTTTCATCTGTGCCGCGAACTGCGGCGGCATGCCGGGGATCGACATGTCGTTGATCGTCATCGTCGAGTCCCAATGGCCGGGCGAGACGAACTGCTTGTCGAGTTGTGCCGCCTTCACCTTCGCCGCGACCTCCTCGCCGGACGCATTCGTAGCGGTCACGGTGGGCGACGAGTTGCACCCGGCAAGCGCGAGCGGGACGATAAGGCACAGGCGTTTCATGGAAGTTCCCCAATCAACTGGCGCGTTGCGTCCGCCAACCGCGCGCACCATATCGTTGTCCTATGGCAATTCAAATCCGAACGTCGCTGGCCGAGCCGGAGACCGATCCGAACTTCGTCCCTCACCGTCCCGCCCGGCCACCCAAAGTGGAGGGCGGGCGCGCGTTCAAGGTCGTGTCGGACTATGAAGCCGCCGGCGACCAGCCGACTGCGATCAAGGAACTCGTCGAGACTGCGCTCGACGGCGAGCGCAATCAGGTGCTGCTCGGGGTCACGGGATCGGGCAAGACCTTCACGATGGCGCGCGTGATCGAGGAGTTGCAGCGTCCCGCCCTGATCCTGGCTCCCAACAAGATTCTTGCCGCGCAGCTTTACGGCGAGATGAAGTCGTTCTTTCCTGACAACGCGGTCGAGTATTTCGTCAGCTATTATGATTATTACCAGCCCGAAGCTTATGTCGCGCGGTCGGACACCTACATCGAGAAAGAATCCTCCGTAAACGAAAGCATCGACCGGATGCGACATTCGGCGACGCGGTCCCTGCTCGAACGCGACGATGTCATCATCGTGGCGTCAGTTTCGTGCCTTTACGGCATCGGGTCGGTTGAAACCTATTCGGCGATGATCTTCGACCTGAAAAAGGGCCAGTCGGTCGAACAGTCGGAGATCATCCGCAAGCTCGTCGCACTGCAATACAAGCGCAACGACGCAGCATTCCAGCGCGGCAATTTCCGCGTGCGCGGCGACAATCTGGAGATTTTTCCGTCGCATTACGAAGACTCGGCATGGCGCGTGTCGTTCTTCGGCGATGAAATCGAAAGCATCGTCGAATTCGATCCTCTGACCGGCAAGAAATCGGCGAACCTCGACTACGTCCGCGTCTATGCCAACAGCCATTATGTAACGCCCGGTCCGACGATGAAGCAGGCGATGGAAGCGATCAAGTTCGAGCTGACCGAGCGATTGAAGGAGCTTGTCGCAGAAGGCAAATTGCTTGAGGCGCAGCGGCTCGAGCAGCGCACGAATTTCGATCTGGAGATGATCGCGGCAACGGGATCCTGCGCGGGTATCGAGAATTACAGTCGCTTCCTAACGGGCCGGCTGCCGGGCGAGCCGCCGCCGACGCTGTTCGAATATCTCCCCGAGAACGCGTTGCTGTTCGTCGACGAAAGCCATGTGACGATCGGCCAGGTCAACGGCATGTCGCGCGGCGATCACCGGCGCAAGCTGACGCTCGCCGAATACGGCTTTCGCCTGCCGAGCGCCATCGACAACCGTCCGTTGCGGTTCAACGAGTGGGACGCGATGCGGCCGCAGACCGTCTGCGTCTCCGCGACACCCGGCCCGTGGGAAATGGAGCAGACCGGCGGCGTCTTTGCCCAACAGGTCATCCGCCCGACCGGCCTGATCGACCCGCCGGTCGAGATCAAGCCGGTCGAGGATCAGGTCGACGACGTCATCAATGAAATCCGCAAAGTGACTGCGCAGGGATATCGCACCCTTGTCACAACGCTGACCAAGCGCATGGCCGAAGACCTGACCGAATACCTGCACGAGGCGGGTATCAAGGTCCGCTACATGCATTCCGACGTCGAAACGCTGGAGCGCATCGAACTGATCCGCGACCTGCGGCTCGGTGTCTATGACGTGCTGATCGGCATCAACTTGCTTCGCGAAGGGCTCGACATTCCCGAATGCGGTCTGGTCGCGATCCTCGATGCCGACAAGGAGGGATTTCTGCGTTCGGAAACCTCTTTGATTCAGACCATCGGACGCGCGGCACGCAACGTCGACGGGCGGGTCATCCTGTACGCGGACCGCATCACCGGCAGCATGGAGCGCGCGATGCGCGAAACCGACCGGCGGCGTGAAAAGCAGCTCGAATATAACGCCGAGCACGGCATCACGCCGATGACGATCAAGCGCAACATTTCGGACGTCATAAGCCATTTGTCATCGCGTGATCAGGTCACGATCGCGATCGACGAAGACCGGCCGCACATGGTCGGCCACAATCTGCGCGGCTATATCGAGGATCTGGAGAAGCGGATGCGAAAAGCCGCCGGCGACCTGGAGTTTGAAGAAGCGGGCCGGTTGCGCGACGAGATTCGCAACCTGGAAGCCGAAGAACTGGGGCTGCCCGCACCGCATGAGCAATCGAAAGCACCGATTATGGGCCGCAGCAACGAAGGCAAGCCGGGGACGCGGAAAGACCGGTTTGGAAAGACGCAGCGGAAATGGGGGAAGGGACGGTAAGTACCAGAATTAGTTCATTAAGCCCGTTACAGTAATTGCCGTGGTGCGGCGCGAAACGAATGGGTGGCAATGGCCCAGGTTAATGTTGCGCTAAACATTGGTGGCCGTTTAAGTGACGAAATGGTCAAGCCCGCAAAACTTTACGATCAACTTTTGCAAAATCAGTCTCGCATTTTGTCCTTTCGCGACTTCGAGCAATTGTTGAAGTCATTTGGCTTCGAGTTGCACGGGCAGCGAGGCAGCCATCGCTCTTACAAACACGCTCAGGCACAGCGCATGATCGTCGTGCAACCTCGCGGCAGCGATGCCAAGGGCTATCAGGTACGCCAGTTTTTGGATATGATCCAAGAATATGGACTGACGATCGGCGAACAGTGACCCACCATTACAACATCAATGTGTTCTGGTCCCAAGAGGACGATTGCTGGGTTGCCGATGTCCCTGATCTACGCCCTTGTTCGGCGCACGGTGACACGCCGGGTGAAGCCATTTCCGAGGTTCAGGTTGCCATTGAGCTGTGGCTCGAAGGCGCGCACGAAAATGGTTATCCCATTCCCGAACCTCGTTATCGTCCTGCAATTTACGCCGCGCGCGCGGCGTGATTGTCGCACGGCGATTCTCAAATATGGATCGCCTTCCCCTGAACGCCCATTGCGGCTTCCTTCAGCGCCTCTGAGTGCGTGGGGTGTGCGTGGCAGGTGTAGGCGATGTCCTCACTCGTTGCGCCGAATTCCATCGCCAGTGCCGCTTCCGCAATCATCGTGCCCGCCAACGACGAGATGATGTGGACGCCGAGCACGCGGTCGGTTTTCGCGTCGGCGATCACTTTCACGAAACCTTCGGTATCGCGATTGGTTTTGGCGCGTGAGTTGCCCGCAAACGGGAACTTGCCCACCTTGATCTCGCCGCGCTCCTTTGCCTGCTCTTCGGTCAGGCCGACGCCTGCGATTTCGGGGTGGGTATAGGCGACGCTCGGGATGACGTCGTGGTTGACGATGCCGGTGTGTCCCGCGATGTTTTCGGCGACCGCGATCCCCTCGTCCTCGGCCTTGTGCGCCAGCATCGGCCCCGGCACGACGTCACCGATCGCCCAGATGCCGGGGACTTTCGTGGCGAAGCGGCCGTCGATCTCGACCTGTCCCTTGTCGTTGGTCGCCAGCCCCGCTTTCTCGAGCGCGAGCCCTTCGGTGTTCGGCCGCCGTCCGATCGACACGAGCACGGCGTCGGCGGCGATCGTTTCGGACGCACCGCCCGCGGCCGGTTCGACCGTCACGCTCGCCTTGCCGCCTTCGACGGCCACTCCCGTAACCTTGGTTCCGGTGCGGAATTCAAAACCCTGTTTCTTGAAAATCTTGGCGCTCTCACGGCGGATTTCGCCATCAAACCCCGGCATGATCTGGTCAAGATATTCGACGATCGTCACTTTCGCGCCAAGCCGCCGCCAGACGCTGCCGAGTTCAAGCCCGATAATTCCGCCACCGATCACGACGAGGTGCTCGGGTACCTTTGCAAAACCGAGTGCACCGGTCGAGTCGACGACGACGCCCTCCACCAACTCGACCCCGGGGAGCGGCGTCACCGACGAACCCGTCGCGATGATGATATTCTTCGCGCGTACGCTCCTGCCTTCGATTTCGACGGTGTCGGCGTTCGTGAAGGCGGCGCGTCCCTTCAGCCACTCGACCTTGTTCTTCTTGAACAGGAAAGCGATGCCGCCGGTCAGCTCCTTGACCGCAAGCGCCTTTTCCGCGTGCATCTGATCGAGGTTGAGCGACGCGCCCGCTATGTCGATCCCGAACTTTGCGAGCGCGCCCGAATGCGCTTCCTCATAGAGTTCGGACGCATGGAGCAGCGCCTTCGACGGAATGCACCCGACGTTGAGGCAGGTTCCGCCGAGTGTGTCTCGCGATTCGACGCACGCGGTCTTCAGCCCGAGCTGCGCCGCGCGGATCGCAGCCACATACCCGCCCGGGCCCGATCCGATGACAAGAACTTCATAGTCATAGTCGGGCATGGGATAGTGCTTTCTGCAGGTCGCGGGACTCGTTGCCGCGACATAAGCCTTCAGCGTTCAGGCGCAACCGGCTGGGGCGCAAGTTCGGCACTCGTCGCTTCGAGATACGAGAGGATGGCCGATTCCGCCGCAGGATCGACCGGTGCCTTGTAGACTTCCTTCATCTTCTTGATCTCGGCTTTCCATTGCTCGGTCGACAGCGCCGGCTGGAGCAGGATCATCGAGGGCGAATGGCAGGCAGCGCAGTTCGCAGTCATTTCGTCAGAGCCTGCCCGGACCGGAAAAACGCCCGTATCTTCGGGCAGCGCGACGGTCAGATCGGCAAAAGCCGCCGCCTCCGGCTGGGGTTTGCTGCATGCGCCAAGCAGCAGCAGGAGAGCGAGTGTCGACCTCAAGATGCCGTCAGCCCGATGAATTCGACGCCGTCGCGCGCGTAGCCGCTCGGGTTCCAGCTCTGCTCGAGCGGCTGCGCCACTCCTGCGTCGTTGGTGCATCGCGGCCCGATTCGCGACACGCCGGTGAAAGGGGGGACCGTTGCGGCCCAGCGCCGAAAGCCGTACCGCGCGTTATCGACGCCCAATCGCGCGGGCACGACCGCGTCGCCGACGAGCAGGTCGACTTTGGCAACATGCGTGTCACCTCCCATCGCTATCCCGCGCACTTCGAACGGCGCGCTGCTGGGGACTTTGGACCCATCGCCGTGACTCGTGATCCAGGCGCGCGGTACCATCTCGCTGATGGGGCGCGTCGGAAAGTCTTTGTCGCCGGGCTTTACCACCACCGTCGGCATCCGGTAGGCCTTCGCCATCCAGAAATTTTCGTCCTCGCGCGTCAAAACTTCGATGTCCGACAACATCTTTACCCAATAAGTCGAATACCAGCCGGGAACGACAAGGCGCAGCGGAAATCCGTTGAGGAGCGGCAAGGCGGTGTCGTTCATCGCAAAGGCAATGATCGTATCGTCGGCGCGCGCGATATCGATCGGCAACGACTTGATGAATTGCGGCGCGTCTTCGACCGGGGGACGGTCCAGACCTTTGAAACGCACGAACTTCGCGGTTGCCCGGACCCCCGCCTTGTCGAGGACATCGCGCAGCCGCACGCCGCGCCATTTGGCGTTGCCCATCGCGCCGTGCGCCCATTGCGCGCCAGCTATCCGCGGTTCGAACAGTCCACGTGAGTTGCCCGCGCACTGATTGACCGCCGCGAATTCGACGTGCCGCCCCGCCTTCAGCACCTGATCGAGCGAGAGCGTCAACGGCGACTGGACCGCCCCATAGACCGCCACACGATAGCGCTCGACGTCGATGCTGGTCGGGAATTCCCAGTGCCAGCGCACGAAGAATCGGTCGTTCGGGGTGATGACGCCGCTGTCGAACACTTGCCACGGCGTCTCCAGCAGGGCGGGCCGGACGCGTTGTACGATCATCTCTCGCTTTTGGGGAAAGCGCGGCAGGACAGGTCGCGCGCTCGGCCCACCGGGCAGGCCGAGATCGACCATACGATCGGCAAGCACGGGGAGCGTCAGCGCGGCACCCGCGCCTGCACCGGCAATCAGCGTCCGACGGGTCATGCTCATCGCGGTACACTAGACATGATTTGCCGCCTGAGGAAACAGTCGATTGCACGCGGTTTGAACGCGAACCGAAAGCGACTAGAGGGCGAAGTGTGCGCCGCCTTCTTGCCTCAATTCATGACGTCAGCCCGCGCTACGAAGCGCAGGTCGATGCCCTGTTCGACCGGCTTTGCGGGCTTCTGAGTGGTCCGCGCATGGCAATGCTCGTCGTCCCCGACTACGAGGACGCGGCACCGCTGATCGGGAACAAGGCCTATGCGGCAAAGTTGCGCGGGTGGGCCGGGCAAGGCGTGGAGATGTTCCTGCACGGCTGGTGTCACCGCGACGATGCGACGACCAAGGGGTTCATGCAGAAGCATATGACCGCCGGGGCCGGAGAATTCGCGCAACTGTCGAGGGTAGAAGCGAACCGCCGTCTGATCGATGGGCGCAAGACAGTCGAGGACGCCATCGGCGGACCTGTCGCCGGATTCGTCGCGCCCGCCTGGCTCTACTCCGCAGGTGCATTGGAAGCCCTCGCCGATCAGCAATTCGCGCTAGCCGAGGATCACCTGAAGGTCTGGGAACCCGCAACCGGTCGCGTATTGGCGAGAAGCCCCGTCATCACATGGGCAAGCCGCAGCCGTCCGCGCGTGATCAGTTCGCTGATGGTAGCGTCCATGGCGCGGGCGGCGCCGTGGGCCTTGAAGAACGCGCGCATTGCCGTTCATCCTGGCGACACGACGGTGCCCGCGCTGCTTGCGAGCATCGACGCGACTTATTCCAGCTTCGCGCGGAGCCATGTGCCGTCGCGCTATGCGGATCTGGCTGCGTGACGTCATCCTGCGGCGACGTGAAGGTCCTCATCGCGCTCCACAGCTTCGAGGCGGGAGGCGTCGAGCGCGACATCCTGAGGATGGCACCGGCCTGGCGAGAGGGCGGCATCGATGCGCGCATCGCGCTTGGCCGCCGCGAAGGCATACTCGAGCACGAAGCACCCGATGTCCCGTATTACCAGATGCAGAAGGGGCTCCTTTCCACGGGCCGTATCGAAACTTTATGGATGATCGCCAAGCTTCCGGCGGTGATCCGCAAAGTCCGGCCCGATGTCGTATTTTTTGCCAGTAACGGCCTTGTGGCGGTCGCCGCGGCAATGCGGCTGATCCTTGGGCGTCGCTGTCCGCCGATGGTCTTGCGCGTAAGCAACAATCTGATTCGCGAGGATGTGTCGGCATTCGCGCGCGCGGTCGATCGCGTGGCCTCTCGCACGCAGGCAAAGACTTTTGCTGCGATCGTCGCGATGGCGCAATCGCTTCGGGCGGAGATACTCGACCAGTTCGGGATTGCGCCCGAGCGCGCCGTGGTGATCGACAATGCATCCATGACGCGCGAAAGTGCGGTACGATTTGCCGAGGCGCGGGACCACGGCGAGCGCAATCACAGCGGTCGACATTTTCTCGCCGTCGGCCGCCTCATGCCGCAGAAGAACTTTACCCTGCTGCTCGATGCCTTCGCGCGCATCGCAAGGCCCGAGGACCGGTTGACGATCCTGGGGGAAGGAAAGCTGCGCACGCGGCTGGTCGAACAGGCAGAGCGCCTCGGCATAGCCGACCGGTTCGAGCTCCCCGGTCACCGCTTCGATTCCTGGCGCTGGTTCGCGTCGCACGACGCGTTCGTCCTGTCGTCCGACTTCGAAGGATTGCCCGCAGTCATCGTGGAAGCGCTCGCTGCTGGTATCCCGATCGTTGCCACCAACTGCGCTGCGTCCTTGCCGATGCTCGTGGAAGGCGCGGGTCGCCTGGTTCCAATCCGCGACGTCGATGCTCTGGCAGAGGCCATAGACGTCGTGCTTGACGAAGTCGTGGACGTCGACGCGATGCGGGCGCGGGCCGCGCGGTTCACGACCGAAGCAACGACTGCACGCTGGCGCGCATTGTTCGAAAGCATTGCTGCGAAGCGTGGCTTTCGTGCCACGATCGATCCTGCTAATCGCTCGACCGGGCAATCGACGGAAAATACATGGCAATGAGCTCCGCGGGACTTCGTTTTTGATTCAGAACCTGTCCGTCGAACCGGCGTCGAACGATCCCGAGCCACTCGTGGCCCCGCGTCAGTCGCCGTTGCTGCGCTGGCTGACTCCGGCGTTGTCGGTCGCGTTGTTGGCGTCGATCGCCTGGCATTTGCGCGACATCGACATGACGCAGGCGTGGCCGACCAATCCGTTGTTCTGGATCGTGCTGTTCACTTACTGGTCGATCGGCATCGTCGGCGATTTCATCATCTATCGCCGGTTGTGGGCAATTCCGTGGGAAGGCCTGATCGCGCTCACGCGCAAATCGGTCGGCAACGCGCTGCTCTTCGATCTGCTCGGTGAGACCTATTTCTATGGCTGGGCACGCAAGAAGCTCAACATGGCGACATCGCCTTTCGGCGCGCTCAAGGACGTGACGATTCTGTCCGCCCTAGTCAGCAACGTCGTAACCCTTGTCATGATGATCTTCGCATGGCCCTATATCGAGCGCCTCGACCTGGGCGTGACGGGGACGGCGATCGCGGCTTCAATCGGCGTGGTGACATTGATCTCCATCCTGATCGTTGCCTTCGGAAACAAGCTGTTCAGCTTGTCGAAAGCGCAGTTGTGGTGGGTTTCGGCCGTTCATCTAACGCGCGTTCTCGTATCGACAGGGATGATCGCACTTGCCTGGAGCCTGTATGATCCGACGGTTGGTTTTGGCATGTGGGGATTGCTCGCGACTGCCAAAATGGTCGCGTCGCGACTGCCGCTGTTCGTAAATGGCGACGTCGTGTTCGCGAGCATCGTGATCTGGTTCCTCGGGCGCGGAAGCCAGATCGAGCAGGTCGTGGCTGTCGTGACTTTGCTGACGCTGTTCATCCACTTGGTCGTGGCGGGGCTTCTTGCGCTCGGCGAATTACTGACGCTGCGTGTGGAGCGGCAAAAGGACGGGTCGTGAGGTCGTGGCTGTTGCCGGCACTGCTGCTGGTGCTCGCTGCGGCCAGCGCACAATTGCCCTCGTCGCCCTCGCTCGGCATTGCCGAGGGGCGTTGCCGGTCGGGTGAGGCTGGGCCCGCGCTGATGATCAACGTCGTCGGACTGAAGGACCGTTCGGGAACGATGAAGGCCGAACTTTATCCCGCCACCGACACTGACTTCCTTGCCGACGACAATGTGCTGCTGAACGCGGGCAAGACCTTTCGCCGGGTGGTCATCGACGTGCCCGCCGCGGGATCGGTCGTCCTGTGCATGCGTGTTCCCGGCCCCGGCGTGTATGGACTGTCGATGCTTCACGACCGTGATGCGAACCGCAAATTCGGGCTTTCCACCGATGGCGTGGGTTTCGGCAGCAATCCCGACCGGCTTGGCCCTTCAAAACCCAAGATCGCCGTCGGTCGCGTGACGGCAGGAAGCGGCCTGACCCGAGTTAACGTCCGCATGCTGTATCGACGGGGATTGTTTTCGTTCGGGCCGCTGAATTGAGCCCATGCGGATAGTCGACGTCGCCGCATTCTATACGCCGCACGGCGGCGGCGTGAAAACGTATATCGACCGGAAGCTGCTGGCCGGACCGCTGGCAGGTCACGAAGTCATTGTGGTCGCGCCAGGGAGCAGCAATCGGGTGGAGCAGCGCGGACCCGATGCCCGCATCATCTATCTGAAGGCGCCGGCGTTCCCGCTGGATCGCAAATATCATTACTTCCGCGACACCGCCGCGCTTCACGCTGCACTCGACGAGCTACAACCCGATGTCGTCGAGGCGTCGTCCCCATGGCGCAGTGCCCGGCTTGTCGGAGAATGGGCGGGGGACGCGCCGCGCGCGCTGATCATGCACGCCGACCCGCTGTCGGCCTATGCCTATCGCTGGTTCGATCAGGTAGCCTCGCGCTCGGTGATCGACCGAGGGTTCGGCATGTTCTGGCAGCACCTGCTGCGCATGGACACGTTGTTCGACGGCATCATCACGACGGGGGAGGACCAGACCGGGCGGCTTCGCGCAGGTGGCCTCACGCGCGTCGTGACCAACCCGATGGGTGTGCAGCCAGGCGTCTTTTCGCCGGAACTTCGCGACGAGGGCTTGCGCGCCCGCCTGCTCGAGCGCTGCGCACTCGGTCCGGAGGCGACGCTGCTGCTGGGTGCCGGGCGGCATGGCCCTGAAAAGCGTTGGCCGATGGTTATCGAGGCCGTCACGGCCGCCGGAGGGCGGACATCGGTCGGGCTGGTGATCGCGGGCGATGGACGCGAGCGCACCAAGATCGCAAGGGCTGCTGCCGAGAATCCACACATTCACCTGATCTCGCCAATCGCCGACCGCCACGAAGTCGCGCGGCTGTTTGCAAGCTGCGATGCGCTCATCCACGGCTGCGAGGCCGAAGTGTTCTGCACGGTCGGGGGAGAGGCGCGGGCGGCCGGCCTTCCGCTCATCATGCCGGACCGCGGAGGCGCTGCGGACCACGCGCGGCTTGCCGATGGCTGGCTCTATGCATCGGGCGATCCCGCGTCGGCGGCAGACGCCATCGTCGATTTCATCGAAACGCCGCGCGCCGAGGTTCGCGCCCGAGCGCTCGAAAACGCGCGGCACGTCCGTACCATCGACGAGCATTTCACTGACCTGTTCGCCTATTACGAGACGCTCGTCGCGGCTCCCCGGGTTCAGCCGGAGGCGGTTCGCGAAGGGCTCCTGGTCGGTGCCGTCGAATTGGGCGGCACGAAGATCAATGTCGCTGTCGGAACGGGCCCGCATGACATCCGCGCCGAAGCGCGCATCGCAACGACGACACCCCACGAAACGATGGATGCCGTCATCGGCTTTCTGAGGCAACAGAGCGGCTTGGAGGCAATCGGTATCGGATCGTTCGGCCCGGTATGCCTTGACGACGACGCCCCGCAATGGGGCAGCATCACGGCGACAACCAAGCCGGGCTGGTCGAACACGGCAGTGGCGCGCATCATCGCGGAAGCCACGGCGCTTCCGATTGCCTTTGACACCGACGTCAACGCAGCGGCAGTCGGCGAATACCGGTGGGGCGCGCTCAGCGGGTGTGACGTCGGCATGTACCTAACGGTCGGAACCGGCGTCGGCGGCGGCGTTCTGGTCGATGGCGCGCCCTTGCACGGACGCGTACATCCCGAACTCGGCCACATCCGATTGAAGCGCACCCCCGGCGATGCGTTCGAGGGTGTGTGTCCGTTCCACGGGGATTGCCTGGAGGGACTGGCGAGCGGACCGGC
>JANMKS010000189.1:0-1535 GCA_031372155.1 Sphingomonas sp. | reverse complement strand
GCGAGACCGCGTCCGCGCAATGTTGTCGTAAAATCCGTAAGGCTGGCTGACGCAGCGCGGGTCGGTACTGCCGAAACAGTCGAAGAAGTCTATCTGGTCGTTCGTGTCACGCCAGAAGCCGGTGACACCTGCACGCATGGTCCCCTCGATCAACGACTGCTCGATGCCCAAGTCGTAGCTTCGCGCGCTTTCGGGGGCGCAGTGCCGTGTTCCCATAGGCGCTGAACAGTTGAAAGAGCGTCGGTGCCTTGAATCCTTCGCCATAGCTTGCGCGCAAGATCGTGCCGTGCCCGACGCGCCACGCCGCGTTCGCGCTGAACGTCGCTTCGGTGCCGTAAGTCCGGTGATCGTCGACGCGCGCGCCGCCGGTCAGCGTCAAGGTCTCGACCGGGGAGACGATCGCCTGCAGATACGCGCTGCTAAGTCCCGTCGACGCGCGGGTGAAGCCGTCCGTGAAGCGTGACGTTTCGTGTTCGAGGCCAAAGACGGCGCGGATGCCGTCACTGATCGTCGCATCGCCCTGATATTCGAAGCGTTCGGTCCGGCCACGCGCAATGAACGAGGGCGCGGTGCCGAAGGCCGGGTCGAAGCTGTCGCGATTTGTGTCGCTCAGCGTGAAGGCCAAACGATTCCCGACGGGGCCGGTGCGGACGTTGACGCCAACATATCCGAAGAATTGCTGGGTCTTTGAAAATTCTGCGGTGTCGATCTGGCCATAGGGGAAGCTCGACTGGAAGCCGTCGAACTCCACCCGGCTGTCGGCAAAATATCCGCGCAGGTCGACGGCGACGGCGTCGCTGACCTCAACGCCGACGCGCCCGTTGGCGGCATATTGGCGAAAGCCGTCGCGCTCGGTTCCGCCCGCAAAGGAGGAGATGCCGTCGTCGTCGAAATAGCCGCCCCCGAGCGAGGCGGTGACGGGCCCCAAGCGTGTGCCCGCCTGTCCGACGAACTGCTTGCTGTGCTTGTAGCCGTATTCGGCGCGCAGCTTCGCCCCTTCGACCGGTGCGGTGACAATGTTGACCACGCCGCCGAGCGCCTGGCTGCCCCAAGGCACCGAATTCGGCCCGCGCAGAACCTCTATCCGGTCGATGTTGCCGGTCAGGAGATTGCCGAAGTCGAAGGCACCGCCGGGCGATGACGGATCGTTGACGCGAACCCCGTCGATCAGGACGAGCGTCTGGCTGTCTTCAGCACCGCGAATGCGGACGGCGGTCGGTTGGCCGGGGCCGCCCGCGCGAGTGGTGATTACGCCGGGCGTGGTCGAGAGGAGTTCGGCGACAGAGGTCGTCTGGCGCTGCTCCAACAAGTCCCTTTGAAGCACGGTGATTGCCTGACCCGACTGGTCGGGCCGTTGCTCGGCGCCTGTTGCGATTACCACAATGTCATAGCGTGAGGCCGACGGGGTGCAGTCGGGGTCGCTAAAACAACCATTCTGGCTCTGAGCAAACACCGCGCCAGGCAACAGCGCGCACGCTGCGGCGGCAATTTTGAAACGGGTCACTGAAACTTCTCCTCAAACGTAACAACACACA
>JANMKS010000164.1:0-2915 GCA_031372155.1 Sphingomonas sp. | reverse complement strand
GAGGCGGCGTTGCTCGGCGCGCTGATGATCGATAACCGGATCGCGGAGGATTTTCAGCAGCGGTTGCGACCCGACCATTTCTTCGAGGCGGTGCACGGGCGCATCTATGATGCCATTTTGCGAACGCTCGACCGGAATATGGTGGCCAATCCGGTCACGCTGCGGCCGTTGTTCGAGGCCGACGAAACCATGCGCGAGCTGGGCGGCCCTGCGTATCTTGCGCAGCTGACGGGGAACACGGCCGCGCTGATCGGGGCGCGCGATTTCGCCAACCAGATCTATGATCTGGCGATGCTGCGTGCGCTCGTCAGCGTGGGGCGCGAAATGGTCGATGGCGCGCTCGACACATCGCACGAGGTCAATCCGAAGGGGCAGATCGAAGCGGCAGAGGTCGCGCTCTACAAGGTGTCAGAAGAAGGCGGTGGCGAGGGCAGCGTCAAGACGTTTGCACAGGCGACGCGCATGGCGGTGGAGATTGCCGAAAAGGCTCTGAATACCGGGGGCGGATTGTCGGGGATCACGACGGGGCTTGATTCGATCAACGGAAAGATCGGCGGCCTGCATCATTCGGACTTGCTGATCCTTGCGGGACGTCCCGGCATGGGCAAGACCGCGCTGGCGACCAATATCGCGTTCAACACCGCCCGGCGCTGGGTGCGCGATGCCGAAGACGGGATCGAGCCGTCGAAGTCCGTGGGTGCGAAGGTCGCGTTCTTCAGCCTGGAGATGTCCGCCGACCAGCTGGCGACTCGCGTGCTCGCGGAAAATTCGGGGATCAGTTCCGAAGCGCTGCGGATGGGCAAGATCGGGCAGAGCGACTTTCGCAATCTTGCACGCGCTGCGGCCGACCTCGAGACTCTGCCGCTGTATATCGATGACACACCGGGACTGACGATCGCGGCGCTGCGCACGCGGGCGCGACGGCTGAAGCGGCGGCACGGGATCGGGCTGATCATCGTGGATTACCTGCAGCTGTTGCAGGGGTCGGGGCGGTCCAGTGAGTCGAATCGGGTGCAGGAGATTTCGGAGATCTCGCGCGGTCTGAAGACGCTTGCAAAAGAACTCAACGTTCCGGTGCTGGCGCTGTCGCAGCTTAGCCGCGCGGTCGAACAGCGCGAGGACAAGCGGCCGCAATTGAGCGACCTGCGCGAATCGGGGTCGATCGAGCAGGACGCCGATATCGTCTTGTTCGTATACCGCGAGGAATATTACGTGCAGTCGCGCGAACCCAAGCGCCCTGCCGATAATGACGATGCCAAGACGCACGAGGACCATGCCAAGTGGGCGGCGGAAATGGAAAAAGTCTTCGGCACTTGCGAACTGATCGTCGCCAAGCAGCGACACGGATCGACGGGTAAGGTCAATTTGAAGTTCGAGGCAAAGATCACGCGGTTCAGCGACCTTGCCGAAGAGGGGTATTACGCCGAGCGTCGATAGTGCTTAGAAAATCGGGTCGTCTGCGGAAGGTGCATGGATGCCGCATTCGTCCTTGTCCCAACCGCGCCAGCGTCCGGCGCGGGGGTCTTCGCCGGGCTTCACCTTCGAGGTGCAGGGCGCGCAGCCGATAGAAAGATAGCCTTGTGCCTCGAGTGGGTGGGGCGGCAGCTTGTGCTCTTCGAAATAGGCGTCGAGCCGCGGCTTGTCCCAGTCGGCGAGCGGGTTGATCTTCAGCCGTCCCTCGTCTTCCTCGAAGCGGGGCAGCGCTGCACGCGTCCCCGACTGAAAACCCTTGCGGCCCGACAGCCAGGCGTCGAAGCCGGTGAGCGCACGCCGGAGCGGTTCGACCTTTCGCAAGTCGCAGCAGCCGTCAGGATCGTACGACCAACGAAGCCCGGTCGAGTCTTTCTGCGCGAGGAGATAGGGGTCAGGCCGATAGACACGCATGTCGAGAAAGCCCAGCCGCTCAGCGAGTTCATCCCGATAAGCAAGAGTTTCCCCGAAGATTTTCTGCGTATTGACGAAAACAAGTGGAACAGACTTGTCGATCTGAGCGACCATGTGGAGCAGGACCGCACTTTCGGCACCGAACGATGAGACGAGTGCAACGTCATCGAACGGGCGCTCGTCAAACAGGCCGCGCAACATTTCGGGCGCGTCGACGCCCGACCAGCGAGCTTCAAGTGCGGCGGCGCTTTCGGGCGTGAACTTAGGTGCTGTTTCGATCAAGTCCCGTCGGCGCAGGGCGTCAGCCATGCCGCAGTTCCCACACGGCGGGCCGGGCGTCCGCAGTGCGCTGATACACGTCGGGGTATCGCGCAAGTGCCGCTTCGGCGACTTGCGGGTCGATCGGCGTAGCGGGGGCGAAACTGTCGAATCCGCAACGGCGCATGAAAGCAAGTTGGTCGACAAGGACGTCGCCCTCGGCACGCAATTCGCCGGTGTAGCCCGCTTCTCGCAAGATACGTGCGGTGGAATAGCCGCGACCGTCGCGAAATGATGGAAAGGCGACTTCGATCAGCGAGATGCGGTCAAGGTGGGGAAGCAGTTCACGTGCGTCGTCGCCGGTTTCAACCCGTACGGCGGTGGCATTGGACTGTCCGGCAACAAATGCGTCGAGTGTGACTGCGGGTTCATCGTGCACTTCGTCGTCGCGGAAGCGTAAGGGATCACCCATAGATCGCCTCCTTGAAAGGCTCGAACCCGACGCGGCGATAGGTATCGATGAAACGCTCGTCGGTGTCGCGAACGGCGAGGTATTTGTCGGTGACGCGTTCGACTGCGTCGACGATACCGTCCTCATCAAAACCGGGTCCGGTGATCTTCGCCAGGCTGACGTCCTCAGCCCCCGATCCGCCGAGCGACAGCTGATAATTCTCTGTCCCTTTCCGATCCACGCCCAGGATGCCGATGTGCCCGGCGTGATGATGGCCACAGGCGTTTATGCAACCCGAAATCTTCAGCTTGAGTTCGCCGAT
>JANMKS010000162.1:0-4976 GCA_031372155.1 Sphingomonas sp. | reverse complement strand
AACCCTTCGAGCCAGTTCGATCCCGCCAGATGATCGCCACCCGTTCGATCGCAATGGATTTTTATGAGCGTGTCGCGGACCGCTGGTGCCATGTATCGGCCATCACCGCACAGGAATATTTGACCTCCGTTACTGACCGCGTCCCAAATGGCTTCACGCGCTGCCCACACGGCATCCTGAACGTAACGGTGGGGATGGCCGCCGAGCTGGCTGAAAGCGAGGTGCAATTCGATTACGCCTTCCGCCGCCCAACGCTCCATTTCCTCACGGCACAGCCAATCGTGCTCGGGATGCCGCGCGCCGAAGAACAGGTGACAGGGCGCGGTCGCGCATAGTGCGGCTCGCTCCTGGATGAACCCGCGAAGCGGCGCAAAGCCAGTGCCTGGGCCAATTAGGACAAGCGGAACCGCCCCGTCGTGCGGCGGCGCGAATGGGGGATTGGGGCGCCGCACATAGCCAAAGACGTGATCTCCAACCGACAGGTCACGCATGTGCGTCGATGCAAATCCCTGATGCTCGCCGACCCCCGACCATGCCGGGGCGACAACCGTTCCCACGATCAGGTCACAGGCATCGGGGCTGTCCAGTGGTGACGACGCAATCGAATAAAATCGCGGCGCAATCGCTGATGAAAGCTCGACGAAACTGTCGAGCGACAACTCGGCTGCAGGATATTTGACCAGCAGCCCAAGCAGCGTCAGCCGCTTGTCCGCAACTTCGACCTGCCAGTCTTCGGCACCCAGTTTCGTAAGTTTGGCTTTGGTGTCCGGGCATCGTGTCTGGGCCGAAACCGCTTCGATCGCACGTTTCGGCATTGGATCCTGCAACTCGACGAAGTCCGTCAGCAATTGCCTGACCGTGACCGTCCGGCCGATCGGCAAGTGACGAAAGCGGCCACTCGATCCGGCCGGTACGACCTGCATTGCGCCCGGAACGCCCAGACGCTCGATGGCGAGGTCGACATGTTCCTTGCGGTTCCTTGCATAGATCGCGATGTGATCGCCCGCGGCATAGCTCTGTCCGTCGGGCAGCTTGATGCGAATGAAGCGCGTCGATCCCCGCGGTGCCTCCTGCGCAAAATCCCACAGCGCATCGGCTGGGCGGACCATCTCGTCATTGCGCGCGATCGTCATCTCTACTGCCTGCTCGGGCAGGACCGCTGCCCGCGCTTCTCGCGTGTCCACGACCTGCAACGACAAGCCACTGGCCTTTGCGCCTTCGCCCGTGGCACCCAATGCTGCCCACAACCCCTCTAGGAACCGCGCGACGCCGCCGTCAAAATCGCCGTCCCCGTTGGCTTCACCTCGCGGCGCGAGGCGCTTGGCACCTGTCGCTTCGAAGGCCGCCTCGATCTTTTTGGGAAACGCCTGGTAATTTGGCCACTGGCTGTTGCCGATACCCAGCACCGCAAAGCGGGTTTCCGGCCAATGTGCATCGGCGAATTGCCCGGCGTCGATCGCAGCTTCGACCGCGAGTGCGCTGTCGGGGGCACGGCCGTTGTACGTTGCGGTCACGATTACGACCACGCGGTCCTCGGGCAAGGTGTTCATCGCTTCGTCGAGCGAAACCGCTCGCGCCTCGAAGCCGTCGGCGCTTGCCCGGTCCACGATCTCTTCGGCAATGTCGCGTGCCGTGCCAAGGCTGGTTCCGTAAAGCACTGACAACCGCTGGCCCGCGCCCGACGCCCGCGTGACTTCACCGCTCGATCCTGTGGTCAGTTTCATCGGCTCGGCCATGCTCAGCCGTTCGTGAGGTTGGCGCAGCCGAATACGGACCTTGAAATCATCAGGCTTGATCGACAGCGTTTCCTTCAAGGACAGCCGATATCCGTGCCGGTCGGAAACCGCGAATTTCTGCAAGATCATCGCAATCGCAAGCTTGGCCTCCACAAGCGCGAACTGTCGCCCGATGCACGCCCGCGCACCGTTGCCGAACGGCTTGTAGGCATGCGGATGATGCATCGCTTCGGCGTCAGGCAGCCAGCGGTCGATGTCGAATTCTTCCGGGTCGTCCCACGCATCGGGATGCCTGTGCAGGCCCGGGGCATAGACGTTGACTGGCCGATCCTTGCGCATCCGCCACTTCCCGCCGATGATCTCGTCCTCATAGGGGCCGATCGAGAAAGCCGGCGCGGTCGGCCACAATCGTTGCGTTTCCTTCACGATGCGCTCGATCACTTTCAAATGCGCCAGATGTTCGTAGGCGGGTCGCGTATCACCGGGAAGTACGCGGTCGACCTCGGCATAGGCCTGCGCGAGGACCGCCGGTGCCTTGAGCATTTCCATGAACGCGAACGTCAACAGGCCGGAGGTCGTCTCATGCCCGGCGATCAGGAACGTCAGCACCTGGTAGCGGATATTGATGTCGTCGAGCATCTCGCCGGTTTCGGGATCGCTCGCCGTCAGCATCAGGTTGAGCAGGTCGCGCGCGTCGCTCGGATTGGCGCGCCGTTGCGCGATCAGTCCGTCCACGAGCGCGTTCATGGCGGCGATATCGTCATTGAATTGCGCCGTCGATCGCTTGGCGAACCGTTGCTGGATGGGCAGCCGCGTTATGACATTGAGCGACTCTCCCAACGCACTCGCCAGGCTCTCCAGGAACGGGTCCATCTCGTCGCGCTTGAAGCTGTCGAAACGGTGTCCGAACCCCGCGATCGCGATACTGTCCAACGTCAGCCGCGTCATATCGTCGGCGATGACAACATCCTGCCCTGTCAGGCCGGTCCACTTCGCGACGAGCTGATCGCAGACCTCCAGGATCATGTCATAATAGCCGCGCATTGCGCGCTGGCTGAACGCGGGCAGCAAAATCCTGTGCGCCTTCCCCCAATTCGCTTCTTCGCTGAATGCTGTGAACAGGCCGTCGCCGGCGAATTTGCGGACCACGCGCAGGCCCGGCCCAGGGATTTTGCGAAAGCGCGTTTCATCGCACAGCTCTGCGACGAGGTCGGGATGCGTGACGAAGATGCCGACCCTGCTGCCGAAACGCAGCTTGAATATCCCCGGATCCTCGAAGTCCTTGCTGACTTGCAACAAGTGCCCGATCAGACCCGCTTTGGGTATCTGGTGAAGATTGCCAAGCAACGGCACCGCCTTTGGTGCCGGGATCGTTCCCAAATCGCCAGCCTGTTCAGCCATGCATCCCCCTCTTGTCGAGGAGGAGTGTGCGCTCAAGCGCGTGTCGGCTTCAAGCGCAAACACGCACAAAAAAAGGGCCGGTCTTTCGACCGGCCCTCTCTTTTCCAGTCCGAAGACTGAATTACATGCCCGAACCCGGACCGTAGGTGATTTCCACCCGACGATTCTGAAGCTCGCGAACGCCGTCAGCGGTCTCGACCCGCGGCGCGCTTTCGCCGAACGCCTTGGTCGTGATGACGCCGCCCGGAATGCCCTTGCTGGTGAGGTAAGCCTGCACCGAGTCGTTGCGACGCTGCGAGAGCGCAAGGTTGTACTTGGGCGTACCCGACTTGTCGGCGTGACCGGCAAGCATGACCTGAGCCTGACCGCAATCGCCGTAGGCGGTGACGGCGTTGTCGAGGATCGACGCGGCTTCGGGCGTAACGTCCGACTTGTCCCACTCGAAGAACACGATGTACGGCCCAGGAGTGCAAACCGCTGCCGGTGGCGGCGGGGGCGGAGGTGCAGGCTCGGGAGCAGGTGCTGGAGCCGGGGGCGGAGGAGGTGCCGCAGGCTCGCCGAAGTTATAGATGAAGCTTCCGAGGATGCTGTGCGAGCGGAAACGTCCGCTGTTTGCACGACCGAGCGAGTCGATGGTGTCGACATTGTCGACGTTGAAGAAGCGGTACTTCAAGCCAACGTCGATGTGGTCGGTCAACGGGGCACGAACACCGGCCAGTGCCTGATAGGCAAAGCCCGTGTCGGAGTCGTTCAGGAACGAACCGGCCGGATTGATCGAATAATTCGACATCTTGACGCGAGCCACGCCCGCACCGCCGCCGATGAACCCGTTCAGGCCATCGTCGTCACCAAAGTCGATCAAACCGTTCAGCATGAAGCTGAGCGCCGAGGTCTTGCCCGCCGCACCGTTGAACGTGCCGGCGACCGCTGCTGGGAACGCACCGCCACGCCCAGTAGTCGTCGTGCTCGAATAGCCGTCGACCTGTGCTTGACGATAACCGACTTCGGCTTCCATGCGGAACGCACCGAAGTCATAGCCGATGATGCCGTCGACGTCATAACCATAATCATGGTCGACGTTGGCGGCATTGTTGATGGCACCAATGTCGAGGCTGATATCCTCGACGATCATGGCACCGCCTTCAACACCGATATACCAGGCATCGTTCCGCGCCAGCGCAGGCGTTGCCATGGCGGTGGAGGCGAGTGCGGCCGCAATAGCCAACTTCCTCATAATAAAACCCCTTTCAAATTTGTCACTCGGGACAGCTTGTTCCACTACTCAAACAGGAGTGACGGTGCAATACCACAAATCAGCAAATCTGTTGCCGAAATGTCGCAATTGCAGCCACCCCCTTCCGAGAAGTCGACGCCCTAACGCAACATTGTCCGAAAGGTTGCATCTCGCTTTTATGTTGCCGACAATAGTCCGTGCGCCTCGAGGCTCGCGATCACCGTTGCAATAGCCGCACGCGCCTGAACATCCAGCGTCGTTCCGCCCGTCGGTGCCGATATACGTGGTCGCCGCGCGCCGACGACTTGCAGACCGCCGATTGAAAGCGTGAGTGCCGTCGCCGCGCCCACCGTCCAGGCCGCGGCAGTGCGGCGTACACTTGTGTTATCGGCGATGCTCCACGCCTCCATGCCTTCGAAAGGCTCGACGAACCGCCAGCCGCCGCTCGTCCACGCTGCAATCGCGCCCGCACGGCCGGCCCACACACCACTGGGCGCGGCTCCGACGATCCAGCATTGCCCCAGGGTCGGGGCGCCGGGAACCCCGGCCGGCGCGACCGCTTGCACCACGGCCTGCACTGCAATGTCGGCAAGCG
Organism: Sphingomonas sp.; assembly: GCA_031372155.1. GTDB lineage: Bacteria > Pseudomonadota > Alphaproteobacteria > Sphingomonadales > Sphingomonadaceae > Sphingomonas_O. Next base: position 10 of record JANMKS010000162.1, on the reverse strand, counting down.
CCAGTGCCTC
>JANMKS010000008.1:0-1788 GCA_031372155.1 Sphingomonas sp. | reverse complement strand
CGGTTCGACGAAGCGCCGCCACGATGTCAGCCGGGGTTCCTTGTGCGGGTTATAGATGATGACCGGCTGCTCAGCGGCAAAGGGCAGAGTCGCCGTCCGGGCGATCGCCGCGCCCGTTTCAAGCTTGATCGAGCCGCAAAGCGCATAACGGCCTTCGCGAATAAGCCCCTCAGCCAACATGCGACCCGCAGTCTTCCGGCCCGCGACAATGACATAATCGAACGCGGCTATGCCCGAAAAGAACGTTCGTGCCCGATCGCCATATCCATGCGGTACATAGACAAGCAGCGGCTGCGTGACACCGACGCGTCGCAAAACATAGGTCGTGTCTTCGACGGCGACGATTGCGTCGTAGCTGTCCAGTTCCGGCACGTTGTCGCGCATCACGAGCGTCTTGAACATGCCCAGCCGCTTCATCGACTGCATCGCACGGGTAAAACGTGATCGCCGCAGTTCGCGGTAATGGGTTTGCGGGGCCTCGAAGGCGCGGCGGATCCTCTCCAAATGATAAGGCGTCTCGGGGTCGTTATAATAATTGACGACTTCCATGCCCGGCCGGCTCGCCAGCTCGATCGCAATCGCCGCTCCGTGGTAGCACTGATAGGCTTCTGCGATGTAGAGGAAGGCAACCCGCATTCGGGTGCTCTAGCCCGATGCCGTTTGAGAGAAAACCGTCCTTGCCAATCGCTCCGTCATCGACCCCATTTGGTCGCGTCCTGCAAAACGTCGGTTGGCTGCTGACGGGCAAAAGTTTCGGTGCCTTGCTCAGCCTTGCGTATCTGGCGCTTGCCGCCCGGTCGCTCCCGTTGCTGAAATTCGGTCAATTCATGCTCGTGCTGAGCACCGCCCAAGCGATTGGTGCATTGGTTTCATTCGAATCCTGGCAGATCGTCATCCGGTACGGCGCGCAGCATCTAAAGTCGGGAAACGCGGGCGCGCTCGGTCGCCTTGTCCGCTTCTGCCTGGCGCTCGATCTGGGGGGCGCAGTCGTGGGATGCGGAATCGCGGTCGTCGCGATCGAACTTCTCCAGCCGCGGTTGGGCTGGTCGGATCAGCTTGCGGGGCGTGCGCTCATCTTCAGTGCAGTATCGTTGCTGGCGGTGCGATCGACCGCGGTCGGTATCCTGCGGCTCCACGATCGCTTTGCCGTCGGGGCGATCGCCGATGCGGTGACGCCGCTCATCCGCTTCCTGGGCGCAATCGGCGCGTTCGCGGCGGGTGCCTCGATAACCGGCTTTCTGATTGCGTGGGGATTGGCAGAAATCTGCACTGCGTTTGCCTATTGGCTGAGCGTGCATCGTGTCGCTCCGGGTTTATTGGGTCGCTGGTCGTACGCTGGTGAAACGCCGAACTTTCATCCGGGCTTCTGGCGATTCGCGCTGGCGACCAATGCCAATGCGACGCTGAACGCGGCGAGTCGTCAATTCATGGTCGTGCTCGTCGGGCTGTTCGTCGGCCCCATCGCTGCGGGCGGTTATCGTCTGGCTTACCAACTCAGCCAGTCGGTCGTGCGCTTGTCGGACTTGTTCGCCCGTGGGGTCTTTCCAGAGATCGCCCGCGCGCACGCCGACGTACGGCCGGACGGTCTGCGCGCGCTGTTCGTCCAGTCGGTTCGTCTTGCGCTGGGGGCGGGGCTGGCCGTCTGCGTCCTCGCCCCGCTTGCGGGCCAGCCGATCCTGTGGCTGATCGGCGGCAGTCGCTATGTCGATGCCTATCCGGTCCTGGTCATCCTGAGCATTGCAGCAGGGTTCGAATTGATGGCGGTCGGTTTTGAACCGTTGCTGATCG
>JANMKS010000131.1:0-5555 GCA_031372155.1 Sphingomonas sp. | reverse complement strand
AAGCGACAGTCCGAGCAACCCGACCGCTGCTGCGTTCGCATCGCCGCGGATCGAAAGACTATGCTCGGGTTCGATCAGGACCATCGACGCCGTGTCGTCGTTCAGGGTGACGCCAAAATTACCCGTCAGATTATTAGGGCGGGCGAAGTTGGCGAGCTTTGACTTGTCGTACCGTGCGATTGCCACGGCGGCTCCGGTCGGTGCCTGAACCTCGACGTCGAGGTAATCTTCGCCCAGCTGCGCTCTCGGGCTGCTATCAAGGCTGAGAGTGGATGGACGCTGGGCGCGGAACCCGGGCGCGGCGCAAAGCGGTTCGGCACCGGGTCCGAACAGGGCAAAGGGCGTGGGTTGAGCGGTATGGGCGGCAAGAATAGCGCCCAAGCGCGCGCAGACTTCGGCAGGGTCGGCGCCGCGCGTCAGGGCATCGGTGGCGGCGCGGAATGCACTGACATCCGACGCGAGCTCAGCGCTCAGCTTTCGCGTGCTTTCCACCACGGCAACGCGCAAGTCGGCGCGGCGCTGGCTGTCTGCGGAACGTGCGGACTCGAGCGATGCAAGCAATGCGATGAGGCCCAGCGGAAACAGCGCAAGCGTCATGATCGCCATCATCTTTACGGCGGTCGAAAGTCGCTCGAAACGTTCGGAAAGCGAAGGCAAGGCTGTCAGAGATCTCCGTTGGGGCGCGGTCGCGGGAAGGATCAGCGCAATTTATTGAGCAGGTCCAGCATTTCGGCGGGGATTTCCTCGTCAACGGCATTCTTGTAGGCAACCCGTAACGCGTTGCCGACATCACGCTCGTCGTTTCTCACGGCTGATGCCGACTTGCCCGGTCCTGTCTTGTTCCCTGCAGTGGATGCGTTACCGGTCTTTTTCGCCACTGCCACGCTCGTTTGCCCCTTGTGCCCCACCTGCCTATGCGCACCTTCTCGTCTCGCCGCAACCAACCTGGCGACAAGACGCGACAGCCGCATGTGCGCAAGAAACTATTTCGCCGCTCATTGGTTCCATACCCGCGGACAAGTTTCGCAAGCTAAACGATCCGGGGGCCGAACGCTTGCATTGATGGCGGCGGTGCCCGAAAAGCACGCCATCTTTCAAGAGGACCGACCCCCAATGTCGCTCGGACAGCAACTTGCCCCGCATCTGCCTTTTCTTCGTCGTTATGCCCGCGCCCTGACGGGCAGCCAGTCGCATGGTGATGCTTACGTGCGTGCCACCCTGGAAGCCATCGTTGCCGCCCCCGAGGAGTTCCCAAAGGAGGTCGATGCGCGGCTGGGCCTGTATCGCACCTTTCAGGCGATCTGGGCCTCGACCAACCTCGAAGCGGACGCTGACGAGCCCGTCGACGGCGGCGAGCAGCTTGCCCAGGCACGGCTGGCGCGGATTACGCCGCTGTCGCGACAAACCTTGCTTTTGACCGCCATGGAGGGCTTCACGCCCGAGGATACCGCGTACCTCATCGACGTCCCGCCAGAAGATGTCGGCGGCCTCATCAACGAAGCCCTCAGCGAAATCGAGGCACAGACCCGTGCCAAGGTCATGATTATCGAGGACGAGCCGATGATCGCGCTCGACCTGGAAACGATCGTGCGCGATCTGGGGCACAGCGTGACCGGCGTTGCCGTCACGCGTGACGAGGCGGTCGCCCTGGCGCGCGAGGAGCGCCCCGGACTGGTGCTTGCCGATATTCAACTTGCCGATGACAGTTCCGGTATCGATGCGGTGAAAGACATTCTCGCAGAATTTCGGTTCCGGTCATCTTCATCACTGCATTTCCTGAGCGGCTGCTTACGGGCGAGCGCCCGGAACCGACGTTCCTCATCACAAAGCCGTTCCAGCGCGCCACCGTGAAGGCGGCAATCGCGCAGGCGCTGTTCTTCGACGTGGAAACCGTTCCGGCTGCGTGACGGAACCGCCGGCGCAGGCACTGCGTTAGGGGGTTCACCTGGCGGGAGCAGAGCGTAGTGAAAGACGAGCAGGTCGAACTGACACGAACCGAGGCACGGGCGGGCCAAAGCAACCATGTGACGCGCTATGTCCTTGGTATATCGCTCGTGCTGATCGTAATCGTATTTACAGTCATTGTAGTCGTTGGTGCCGGTTCCCAATAATATGGCACTGCAGGGGAATTTGATGATTGACGACGACGACCTTGATGCCGATCAGGAGGAGCCGCGTGTGCACGTCGCGCTTTCCGATCCCGACTTCAAGGAACAGCTTGCGCTCGTAATTCCGCAGCTGCGCGCGTTTGGACGCTCGCTTTCGGGAAATCGTGATCTCGCCGACGATCTCGCGCAGGAAACGCTTATGAAGGCGTGGGCTGCGCGTGCCCGGTTCGAAGCGGGCACGAACATGCGCGCCTGGACTTTCATCATTCTGCGCAACCTGTTCCTGTCTCAGATGCGGCGTAACCGCTTCAAGGGAGAGTGGGACGACCTCGTCGCCGAGCGCATCCTCTCAGCCCCCGCCGCACAGGACAAGCACGTCGAACTCGGCGATTTGCAGCGTGCGCTGCAATATCTGCCACAGTCGCAGCGCGAAGCGCTCATTCTGGTCGGCGCGGGCGGGTTTGCCTATGAAGAAGCGGCGGAAATCTGCGGTGTCGCAGTTGGTACGATCAAGAGCCGCGTGGCGCGCGGCCGCGTTGCGCTGGAGGCTGTGATGTCGGGCAACGCACTCCCGTCACGACGTTCGGTCGATTCCTCCGAAGAGGTGTCGGCGCTCGACACCATCATGGATCAGGTGAAAGTGCTCAGCGGGGAGCGCTGAGCGCATCGGCCTTGTCGATCTGGTTGAGCAACACCATCATGTCGTCGGGCAGCGGCAGTACGGGGCCGTCGAACGTCTGGGCAAGAGCACGGGCGACACCGTCGCCCCGATATGGCAAAGCCGCAGCATGCGGCACAAGCATAGCGACCTCGAGCGGAAGCATCGGCACAACGCCGTGGTCGATAGGAAACGCATTACTCATCCCTGCTCAACGAACGGCGACGCAAGATGTTGCGCGCCGTGACGAGTGATGCCGTTTCACAGGCGCTCGATCGTGGAAAGGACCATGCGCCCTTCCTTGCAGGGGCGATTGCGCGAAACCCGGATGTGGCAAAACTTCTTGGCGAAAATCGCCTCTCAGCAGCGCTGGATCTGGCACAGCAGCAATCCGGTGATACTGTCCGACAGCGGCTGCGGCGACGGCGCGATGCGCTGGCGCTTGCTATAGCGGTCGGCGATCTGGCGGGTGCCCTGTCACTCGAGCAGGTCGTCAGCCTCCTGTCGACATTCGCCGATGAAGCGCTCGATCTGGCGATTACGGAAGCGCTCCGTTTGCGTGCCCCCGACTCAGAGCCGCAAGGTTTTGTCGCCATCGCTCTGGGCAAACACGGCAGTCGCGAGCTGAACTACAGCTCCGACATCGATCCCATTCTTTTGTTCGACCCGGTCACGCTTTCAAAGCGTGTTCGTGATGACGCAGGGGAAGCCGCGGTGCGCGTCGCCCAAACGGTCGTCGATCTGCTGCAAACGCGCGACGCCGACGGCTATGTGTTTCGTGTCGACCTGCGGTTGCGCCCGGCGTCCGAAGCAACCCCGCTTGCCATCCCCATCGATGCGGCAATCTCGCATTATGAGTCGAGCGCGCTCGGCTGGGAGCGTGCGGCATTCATACGCGCCCGGTCTGCTGGCGGAGACATCGCCGTCGGCGAACGCTTCCTGACCGCGATCCAGCCATTCGTGTGGCGACGGAGTCTGGATTTCGGGGCGATCGACGAACTGCGCGCGATGTCGCGCCGCATCCGCGAACATCACGCCAAGGGCCAGGCTTTCGGTCCGGGCTATGATCTGAAGCGGGGCCGCGGCGGTATCCGCGAAATCGAGTTTTTCGTGCAGAGCCAGCAACTTATCCACGGCGGCCGCGATCCTGGACTGCGGGTACCGGACACATTGGGCGGCATTGCCGCGCTTGCCGGGGCACGACACATAGACCGCGATGCGGCGCAGACGCTCTGTGATGCCTACCGCTTGTTCCGAACGATCGAACACCGCCTACAGATGGTCGAGGATCGCCAGACGCACAGCCTGCCGGTCGATCGGGAGACCCTCGACAATGTCGCACGGCTTCACGGTGCGGACGACGGAAAGGCGTTGCTTGGGCTGCTTGCACCTCATGTTGCCGCAGTGGGGGGGCTGTACGATGCCCTCGATCCTTCGCCACGTGCCAGCGTGCCCCAGCCTGGCGAGGGGCTCATCGCTTTGCTTGAGCGTGCCGGTTTCGCCGATGCCGAGACGCCGCTGGCTCGCATAGCCGATTGGAGAAGCGGAAAGCTGCGTGCGCTTCGCAGTGCCGCGGCGCTCGAAGCGTTCGAGGCAATGTTGCCCGACTTGCTGCAAGCGTTCGGCCGCGCGTCCGATCCTCTTGCCGTCCTGAATGCCTTCGACCGGGTGATAGCGGGGCTGCCGAGTGCCATAAATCTGTTCCGACTGCTGCAAGCGCGCCCCGCCTTGCTTGATACGCTTGTCGAGATTGTCGGCCATGCGCCGACGCTTGCCGAGGCTCTGGCGCGCAACCCATCGCTTCTCGACCGCCTGCTCGATGCGACGGCTGCCGACCCCGTTCCCGATATTCCGGCGCTCGAGACCGAGATGCGGTCGAGTGGCGACGACATAGAGTCGCGGTTGGACCGTGTCCGTCGGATCGTCGGCGAACACCGCTTCGCGCTCGGCACCCAGATCGTGACCGGGTTATCCGACCCCCTCGAGGTCGCGGCCGGCTATGCGCGCGTCGCGGAAGCTGCGGTTGTCGTTGTCGCCGATGCCGTGACGGCAAATTTCGCGGCCGTGCATGGGTGTGTACCGCAATCCGAACTCGTCATCCTCGCGCTGGGTCGGCTTGGCGGAGCGGCGCTTACCCACGCGTCCGACCTCGACCTGATCTACCTCTTCACCGGTGATTTTTCGTCGGATTCGGATGGGCAGAAACCGCTGGGTGCGACGCACTATTACAATCGGCTCGGCCAGCGCCTGAGCAGCGGCCTGAGCGTGCCGACATCCGCCGGTGCCTTGTACGAGGTGGACACGCGGCTTCGGCCGTCGGGAAGCGACGGGCCGCTTGTCGTCTCCGTGGACTCGTTCGCCCGCTATCAGCAAGAGAGCGCCTGGACGTGGGAGCACATGGCACTCACGCGCGCCCGCGTCATTTATGGGAGCGCTGCGGCAAAGGCTTCGGTCGAAGCGCTGATCGCCGACGTGCTGCGAACCCCGCGCGATCCGCAATCGCTTGCCCGGGACGTCGTGCGGATGCGCGGCGACATGGCACGGCACAAGCCGCCCGCCGGTCCGCTCGACGTCAAGCTGTGCCCGGGCGGCCTTGTCGATCTGGAATTCGTGGTGCATTTCCATCAGCTTGCCCACGGCGTCGGGCTGTTGCCGCGACTGCCGGAAGCGATCGCGGCACTTGTCGCGGCCGGGCATGTTCCCTTCGAATTGTCACCCGCACACGATCTCCTAAGCCGACTGATCGTCACTCTGCGCCTCGTCGCGCCAAAGATGGTCACGCCGCCGCC
>JANMKS010000127.1:0-2848 GCA_031372155.1 Sphingomonas sp. | reverse complement strand
AATCGACCGGAGGGGTGTGCGACGGCAACAACATCGCTGCGTGCGGCGTGCCCGTCGTCGACACGATGGGTGTGCGGGGGGGCCATCCATTCATCCGACGAGTATCTGATCGTCGAATCGCTCGCGGAACGCGCAATGCTTTCGGCATTGACGATCTCGCGGCTCGCAAATGGGGCAATTTTTTGACATTCCGTCTTCGCGCCGCGCGCGCGTCCGACCTTGGCTCGCTGTACGAAATGGCAAAGCTGACCGGAGGAGGCTTCACGAACCTTCCGCCAGATAAGCCGAATCTGAAGGCAAAGCTAGAACGCGCCGAAGCTGCATTTGCGCGTGGCGAAGACACTGTCGCAGACGACCTCATCGTCCTGATGCTGGAGCAGGTCGAGGATCCGCATGTCCGCGGGACGTGCCAAATCTTCAGCAAAATCGGCGAAAGCGCGCCGTTCTACAGCTATCGCATCGGCACCCTCACGCAGACCTCGGTCGAATTGGGCAGGACGTTTCGGGCAGAAATGTTGGCGCTGACGACCGATTTCGAGGGCGCGAGCGAAGTCGGCGGGTTGTTCCTTCATCCCGCCGAGCGTGCCGGCGGCCTTGGCATGTTGCTGGCACGGAGCCGGTATCTCTACATCCGCGCGCACCGGCCAAGGTTCTCCGAGCGAATCTTCGCCGAGTTACGCGGTGTTTTCGACGAGGGCGGCGGCTCGCCCTTCTGGGACGGGCTTGCAGGCAAGTTTTTCGGAATGACGTTTCCCGAGGCCGATTCGTTCAACGCCATCAACGGTCATCAATTCATTGCCGACCTGATGCCCAAGCACCCGATCTATACCGCGCTGCTGCCCGAAAGCGCACGCGCGGTCATGGGCCTGCCTCACCCGAGCGGTCGCCCCGCCATGCGGATGCTGGAAAACGAGGGCTTCGTCCACGACGTCTATATCGACATTTTCGATGGCGGCCCGACGCTCCACGCGCGCACCGACCGGGTCAAGACAATTGCCCAGGCGCGCGATATCCAGATCACCCGCGTGGGCGACAACGGCGCGGCCCGCGCGATCGTGTCTGCCGGCACGCGGGCCGCATTTCGCGCGGCTTACGCATGTGTGACTGAAGACGGCGTCATCGATTCCATCGGGGCAAGGACATTGCAGGTCGAACCGGGGCAATCAGTGCAGGTCGCACCACAATGAGCCTCGTCGAGATCAATTTCGACGGCATTGTCGGGCCCAGCCACAACTACGCAGGCCTGAGCATCGGCAACATGGCGTCGGCGAAGAATGCGGGCGCCGTCTCCCACCCCCGGGCTGCAGCGCTGCAAGGCATCGCGAAAATGCGTGCCAACCTCGATCTGGGCCTCGTCCAGGGGATATTCGTGCCCCACGCCAGACCCGACGAGCAATGGCTCGGCGGTCTTGGCGCCGACAGCGAGAGCGCAGAACCGCACATGCTCGCGGCTGCGATGTCGGCTTCGGCAATGTGGGCGGCGAATGCTGCGACGGTTTCCCCTGCTCCCGACACCGCCGACGCCCGCTGCCACCTGACTCCCGCAAATCTCTTGACGATGCCTCACCGTGCACACGAGTGGCCCGGCACCCTCGCGCAACTTCGTCTCGCCTTTGCCCACCCGGCCTTCGTCGTCCACGACCCGGTGCCAGCGCCTTTTGGCGACGAGGGTGCCGCCAACCACATGCGTTTATGTGGCAGTCACGACCAACAGGGGGTCGAGGTCTTTGTCTATGGCGTGCGCGGTGGTCGTTTCCCCGCCCGCCAGCATGTCGAGGCGTCAAAAGCGGTCGCACGCAAGCACGGCGTCCGCGACGCGTTGTTCGTCGCCCAGTCAGAAGCGGCAATCGCTGCCGGAGCCTTCCACAACGACGTCGTTGCAGTGGCGAACGGGCCGGTCCTGTTCACCCACGAGGAAGCATTCGAGGACAAGCCGCGCTTTTACGCCGAGCTGAAGTCCAGACTGCCCGATGTGCAAGTGATCGAGGTTCCAAACTCGGTCGTCAGCCTTGCTGATGCGATCAGCAGCTATCTGTTCAACGCGCAGTTGCTCACTCTTCCTGACCAGGGCGGCATGGCGCTCGTTCTTCCGACCGAAGCGGGAGCGAACGCCGCCGTCCAAGACTGGTTGCGAAGTCACATTGCCGGAAATGGACCTATCCGCAGCGTCGTGCCGGTCGACGTCAGGGAATCGATGGCCAACGGGGGCGGCCCCGCCTGCCTCCGGCTACGTGTTGTCGCGGACCCCGCCACAGTGGACCGACGATTTCTTGTCGACCACGCTCGCCTTGACAAGATCGCCGATGTGATCGCCCAGTTCTGGCCGGAAATGATCGCACCCGAAGACCTGCGCCAGCGAGCGGTGAGAGCGAAAATCACGGGCGCGCGCAACGCTTTACTGGACACTCTGGGGTTGCGCGAACTGTCGGCTTAACTGACAGTTTACCAAAGACGTTAATATGTATTGACGCAAAATCCGGGTTGGCCCGACCCTTGCTCCACATGTAGAATGATAAAAAAAATCGGTCGCTTGTTCGTTATCAAGACGCGTTGGGAAACTTATCTGATCATCTACGCACTTGCCACGGGCGCGATGGAGCGCGGCAAGACATATCTTGCTGCTTACCCAGGCGTGGGCGGCTGGCTTTTGTTTGCGGCGTGCAGTGGTGCCGTCTTCATGGCCGGAGCGAAATTGCTCGACGCCATCGCGATGGCGCAGGAGCGCGCATGAAAAACGGGCTCCTTTCCGTTAGGAAAGGAACCCGTCCTGCGACCCGACTGGCTTAGCCAGCGGCAGTCAAGTAAGTCGTCAGTTCGGTCAAACTGACCGACTTGCTCTTATCCTTGT
>JANMKS010000116.1:0-3483 GCA_031372155.1 Sphingomonas sp. | reverse complement strand
TCATATTCAACGGCGATCCCGCCGCCCTGGGCGCGCTGCTCGGCAAAAGGCCGCGCAGTTCATCACGACACCGCTCGCTATCGGCAATGACGTTTCTGGGGAGCGTCAAAACCGAAGGGTTCGCGCTGGCGCACCACAATGTCTTTTTCTCGAACGATTACCGGGCCGAATTTGGAGCGCTTGCAAAGGGGCGGCTGGCCGCCGATCCGACAGCTTACCTGTGCACCCCCGACCACGCCGACGCAGGGCGACAGCGCCTGCAAGTGGTCATCAACGCGCCCGCCAATGGCGATACCCACCACTATACCGAGCAGGAGATCGAGACATGTCGAACCGCTTTGCATCGCCTGCTGGCGCGATCGGCTTTGATGATTACAGGCGATTTGCAGGCGACAACGCCGAGCGACTTCGCAGCCCGCTTCCCGGCGACGGGTGGGGCCCTTTATGGACGGGCCTCGCACGGGTGGGCGGCCTCCTTCCTCCGGCCGGGCGCACGAACGAAGATCCCTGGGCTCTACTTGGCCGGCGGGGGGACGCATCCGGGAGCGGGCGTGCCGATGGCGGCGCTCTCGGGACAATTGGCCGCCGCATGCCTTTTGTCGGACCGCGCTTCGATACGATCGTTCCACCCGGCGGCTATGGGTGGTGGTATGTCGACGCGATCAGCGCCGACCGTCGCTATGGGCTGACGATCATCGGATTTGTCGGCAGCGTGTTTTCGCCATACTTCAGGGAGAGCGGGCGCGGCGATCCGCAGGACCACGTCAGCATCAACGTCGCACTGTACGGCCCCCGCGGAAATCGCTGGTGCATGACCGAGCGGCCGCGAGAGCGACTGTGGCGCACCGAAGACACGTTTTCGGTCGGGCCCAGCATGATGCGCTGGGAGGGTGGCGCGCTCGTCATCGACCTGGCGGAGACGGGCTCGCCAATCCCCTGGAAGGTCAAGGGCAGCGTGCGGCTCTACCCCGAAAACACAAGTGACACAGCCTTTGCGCTGGACGACGCGGGTCGGCACGTCTGGCATCCGATCGCGCCGCGTGCGCGGGTCGAGGTCGACATGGCGTCGCCCGATGTTTGCTGGTCAGGGTCGGGATATTTCGATTCGAATTTTGGAAGCGAGGCGCTGGAGGACGGCTTCAGCAGCTGGCAGTGGTCGCGCGCGCATCTGAAGAACGAGGTTGCGGTCATCTATGAAGGCGAGCGACGCGACGGCTCCGAGTTCGCGATGGCGCTGCGGTTCGACCGCAACGCGCACTGGCACGACGCGCCTCTGCCCCCGAAAGCGCACCTGATGCCGACGCCGTTCCTGATGCCGCGGCGTACGCGCGGGCGTAACGCCAGAGTGCGCAAGACGTGGGTGAATGCGCCTTTCTATTCACGGTCGGCGATCACGACGGAGCTTTATGGCGAGCGCGTCGATGCGGTTCACGAAAGTCTTTCGCTCAACCGGTTCGTGAACCCGGTCGTGCAAAAGATGCTCCCCTACAAGATGCCGCGCAGGCTCAGTTGAGCGCGAATTTGAGCAAAAGCGTTCGTTGCCAGCGCATGTAGTTGTCGTCCGACACGATCCAGATGACGGGCCTGCCGTTCTCGGTCGTGACCGCCAGCCCTTCGAAATTGTCGGCAAGCACCGGCGGCGCGAAATCCGCGATCACCCTGCCCTTCAGAATTGTTCCCGCGCGAAGCGGCGCCGGGTTGAGCAGGACCAGTTTTGCCGTGAAAAGCGAGGACAGCGCAAACCGGCGGTTGAGCACGAGAATGCGCCCGTCGGGCAATTGCGCCATGTCGGTCGGGCGGAATCCCTCGGGAGCGCGGTAGGACAGGCGGATGGACCGCACCTTCACGGCGGTCGGATCGCCGTCGAAAAGGATGAGGGGATTGAGGCCGGTATCGTGCGCCGAGCCCTCCGCAAGAGCCAGGAAGCGACCGTCCCCAAGCCAGAGCAACGATTCGGCTCCCTGCCTGCGTCCCCAACGGGCCATCGGCGGCGGTGCCGTGACGATACCCCGATCGAAGTCTTTTGACAGGCGACAGATCACGTTGCGCCACTCATACCCGACCCACCAGTTTTGCCGCGCAGCATCGTGCGCAAGCGATTCGGTATCGTTGTCGGTGCGTTCGACGATCTTGCCGCAACTGGGTGGCAACGGGACAATGCGTGCGTTCGACGCGTGGCCGAAACGCCCGAAGCGAAATTGAACTAGAAAACCCGAATCGCTTAGTGCCGTGATGCGGTCGGCATCACCGTCACGCTCGACGTCGAGTGCCGACAGTCCGCCGAACGCGCGCGTATCGCTCGTCAGGTGCCAGGCACCGAGCAGTCGCAATGCGCCAAGCATGCGCCGTGCGGGATCGACGGACGCGAGCGGCACCGGCATGCTCGAAATCTGAAGCGGCTGATCGGAAATCCACGTCGGCCTCGACTGCGTCGAACCGGCGAGGCACTGGCCAAGTAACAATAGCAGCAGGAGCGGCAGGAGGCGGTGCATCACGCCCCCATAGCGACGGTTACCGACCTGAACATCGCCTAACGGTCGCATTCAGGATGAGGCCACGCGAATCGCTCTAGTAAATCCACATCGAGTTTACGTCAGCAAGGAGACGAACGATGAAGAAGTTGTTGAACGCCGTCGCCGTCGCCAGCGTTGCGCTGACCGGCATTGCCGCGACGCCCGCACTGGCGCGCGAGCACTATCGCCCCGGTGACTACTACGGTCGCGGGCATGGTTACGAGCAGAGCTATGACGATCGCTATGACCGCAATTATCGTCGCGAATACAACGACGACCGTCGCGATTACCGGCGCGACTACCGCAGCTGCCGCCGCAACAATGGTACCACCGGTACCATTATCGGCGCCATCGCCGGCGGGCTGCTGGGTCGTGAGGTCGGACGCGGCGGGCGGTATAACCAGCCGAGCACGACGGGCCTGATCATTGGTGCCGGTGCCGGCGCACTTGCCGGTCGCGCCATCGACCGTAACGGCAACTGCCGCTGAACAAATTCCCCTCGAGTTGCGTAATGAGGGCGGGGCCGGTTCCGATCAGGAACCGGCCCCTTTTACTTTGTGTGGCGCAGCGGCGGACGTCCCCCTATCACGCGGGCGATGGCGGGTGACGAGACAGGACTGACGCGGCGCAAGCTGCTGATCGGGGGCGGTGCGGGTGTGGGCCTGATCGTCGCCTGGGCCGTCTGGCCGCGCGAGCAGTCGATCAGCCTGATGACCGCCCCCGGCGAGCATATGCTCAATGGCTTCGTAAAGGTCGGCGTCGACGGACATGTCACGGTTGTCGTCCCGCAAGTCGAGATGGGACAAGGCGTCTATACCACCCTGCCCCAGATCGTCGCGGACGAATTGGGTGCCGACTGGCGCACGGTTGCCGTCGAAGCCGCTTCGGCCAACCCGGTCTATGCAAACCGGCTCTACCCAACGGAGATTAGCGCGGACCGCGGTACGAAAACGGTCATGGTCACAGGAGG
>JANMKS010000112.1:0-6696 GCA_031372155.1 Sphingomonas sp. | reverse complement strand
AACAAGGGGCCGGTATGAAGGTCTGTGAAACGGTAAGCCAGCGCCTGGGCGGCGTGGGCCGATGACTCGATCGAGCAAGACTGCCGCGCCCACAACTGCAAAGCAGGTCGTCGCGATTATCGGCGGGGGGCCCGCCGGGCTGACCGCCGCTTATGAGCTGCAAAAGCATAGCGGCGACCACCATCCGATCGTCTTCGAGGAATCGGATCAGGTCGGGGGCATCGCCCGTACGGAGAGCTACAAGGGTTATCGCTTCGACATCGGAGGTCACCGCTTCTTCACCAAGGTGACGCAAGTCGAGGCGTTGTGGAAGGAAGTCCTGCCCGAGGAGTTCCTGCGGCGTCCGCGTTTGAGCCGCATCTATTACAACGACAAATATTACGCCTATCCGCTGAAGATCTTCAACGCGCTCGCAAACATGGGCGTGTACGAATCGTCGCGGATCATGATCAGCTATGCCAAGTGGCGGCTGCGTCCCCACCATACCGAGGAAAACTTCGAGCAGTGGGTGACGAACCGGTTCGGCGGCCGGCTTTTCTGGCATTTCTTCAAATCCTACACCGAAAAAGTGTGGGGAATGCCGTGCACCGAAATCCAGGCCGACTGGGCGGCGCAACGCATCAAGAACCTGTCGCTGCGCAAAGCCGTTTGGAACGCCGTTACCGGGTCGAACGACACGACCAGCCTGATCGAGGCGTTCGACTATCCACGGCTGGGGCCGGGAATGATGTGGGAAGCCTTTCGCGACCGCGTCGAGGCAAAGGGCGGCGAAGTGCGGATGAATTCGCGCGTCGTCCGCGTCCATCACGACGAACACTCGGTGCTGAGCGTCGACGTGGAAACGACGGGCGCGGAAAAGTCCGAAACCTATACGCTGAAAGCCGACCACTTCATTTCGTCGATGCCGATTCCCGAACTCGTACACGCCATGGACCCGCCCGCTCCCGCGTCGATCCTCGCTGCGGCGGACAAGCTGAAGTATCGCGACTTCCTGATCGTGACCCTTATCCTTGAGGGTGCGGACATTTTTCCGGACAACTGGATTTATATCCACAGCCCCGACGTACAAGTCGGGCGCATCCAGAACTTTCGGTCCTGGTCCGAGGAAATGGTGCCCGATGCTACCAAGTCGAGCATCGGGATGGAGTATTTCTGCCAGGCCGGCGACAAGCTCTGGACGTCGGACAACGCCGACCTCGTCAAGCAGGCATCCGCCGAGCTGGAGAAGCTCGGCCTTGCCAAGGCCTCGACGGTCGTCGACGGCACCGTCATTCGCCAGCCGAAGGCCTATCCGGTCTATGACGGCGACTACCGCGAGGCGCTCGACATGATCCGGGGGTGGCTCGCCAATTTCTCGAACCTGCAAATGGTCGGGCGTAACGGCATGCACCGCTATAACAATCAGGATCACTCGATGCTGACGGCGATGCTGGCCGCGAACAACATTCTGGGCGGCGATCACGACTTGTGGAGCGTCAACGTCGAGAAGGAGTATCACGAGGATATCGAGGCGGCGCCCGACCTGAGCCGCGCTCGTGCGCGGTGAAGGGTCAGTCAATGCACGCTCGCCCTCATGTCTCTGTCATCGTTCCGGCATATAACGCGGAAGCGACGCTGGAGCCGTGCCTCGCGGCCATCGCCGCCGCGATCTCGCCGGGTGACGAAGTCATTCTCTATGATGACGGCGCGACCGACCGGACCAATGCCATCGCGACGGCGGCCGGCGTCAAGATCCTGCGCAACAAGCACAGTCCGCGCGGTCCCGCTTACGGTCGCAACGCGGCGGCCGAGCTGGCAAAGTCGGACCTGATCATATTCGTGGATGCCGATGTGGTGATCGCGCCGGACACGATCGACCTGCTGGCAAACGAGCTTGTCGCGACCGGCGCCTCGGCCGCCTTCGGATCCTATGACGACGCCCCGCGATCGTTGCGGGTGACGAGCCTGTACGCCAACCTCCGCCACCACTTCGTGCACCAGCAGGGCCCGCGCGAGGCGCATACGTTCTGGTCTGGCATCGGCATGATCGACCGCCGCGTCTTCCTCGACGCAGGGGGTTATGACGCCGAACTGTTCGCGCATCCAAGCATCGAGGATGTCGAACTCGGCGTACGCCTGGTCGCGGCGGGGCACCGCGTCCGTCTGGTCCACAAGGCATTCGGCAAGCATTGCAAGGACTGGAGCCTGTGGCGCGTCTGGCACACCGACGTCGTCCGCCGCGCCTATCCCTGGTCGGGCCTGATCGCGGACGGGCGCACCGACGTGCTCGATCTCAACCTGTCGCGAACCGAGGCCGTGACCGCATTCATCGCATTGTCGGCACCGGTGTTGCTGATCGGCAGCGTGTTCAGCACGTGGTTGCTGCTCGGCACCGCGGCCGCTCTCCTGTCATATATTTTTCGCAATCGCCGCTTCTTTGCGTTCCTGGCAGCGCGCATCGGCTACCCCGGCGTCCTCGCCGCGATGGCGATGCACTATTGCTATCACATCTACGCGAGCGCGACCTTTGCGGCGGTCCTCGTCGCGACCCGCCTGGGCCTGCGCCAGGGGCCGCATTATCTGACGGCGAAGCCGGTCGAGGCGAACGATTCAGGCCTGCTTTCGCGTCCCGCCTAAGATCGCGCAGAGCGCAAACAGCGGGACGAGCCAGATGACACGCGCGCCGTAACGCTGGGCAATCCCCGAGAACACGACCACGATAAAGGCGTTGCCGAGAAGTGCTGGAACCAGCAACGACAAGGCGAGGCGCGCGTCATACGCGATCCGCCGCCACCGCACCACGACGAGCACGATGCACGCAAGAAGCGCAGCCAGGCTGACACGCTCGAGCACGTCGAGCAGCGGCTTGCTACCCCGTTCATCGGGCACCAGTTCGGGAAGCGCGAAGGCACCAATGGCGACGCGCTCGTTGAACTGAACGCCCTGAAATCCGAGGCTGAAAACCTGTCGCGCAAGATGATCGGCAAAATTGCGAAGCTCTGCCGCCGGATAGGCAAGCGCGGCATTGCGGACGATCTCGGCCTCTTCGGCGCGGATACGATCCATCTGTTCGGCGTTGGCGCGTCCGTTCAGGCCGGTGTCGGCGAATACGAAACCGCTCACGGTGTCCGGAATCCTGGTCCCGAACACCTCGCACACGGCGTATCGCGGCTTGACGCACGCCCGTTCCAGATACCAGCGCCCCGGCCCGTCGGATATCGAACGGGCCAGCGCGAGCGGATAGCGTTTCCCCGCCAGATCGCTCGTCCCGAACGCCACCTTGTTCATCGTAGCGATGCCGAGCATCGAAATCGCGATCGGCACCACCATCCACAGCGTCCGATCGATGCGGAAGCCGTCGCGATGGCCTCTGCGAACCACACCCCAGCCTATGCCGACGAGGGCCATGCCGAGTGCAAGCGGCGGAATGCTGGCGTGGACGGCCACCGAGAGTGCAATCAACAGGGCAAGAGCGAAACGGATGCCGGTCGCGAGCCTGTCAAAGGCGGCAATGAACAGGATCGAGACTGCGACGACCAGACCCGCAAATATGTCGGGTTCAGCGGCATTGACATAAACTGCAACCGGTGTCGCCAACGACAGGGCGGCCGAAACCGGCACGACATCTTTCAACCGCGTCACGTTCAGCGCGGCAACCGCAACGGCACACACAAATGCGGCGAGCAGCGCCTGGAACAGTGCGAGCGCGGTCATGTCGAGCCCCGGCCACCGCAAGACATACGCGGCGACGCTGTAGGTTATCGAACGCGAAGCCTTTGGCGCGCCTTTTCCATCCTCTGCTGAAGCGACAGCCACGCCGCCGTCCGAGGCCGTGACTGTCGCGACGAGGTCCTGTTGCGAGACGAGGAATTGGAATGCCTCCTGACCGCCCTTCAGATAGCCGACGCTGTCGGGGATGTACGCGGGCCGGCCGAAGAGGACCAACGGCCATAGAAACGCGAGTGCGAAGATCGCCGTTCTCAATGCGAGCGCCCGGTCGAGCGAAACCACGGGTCGAACCGGCACTGCGTTCATTCACCTTCCCCCCGCGATGACCGGGCCAAGGGGCGCAGGTCATCACTGCCGGATGGCTAGGCACAGGCATTCGGCTTGGCAAGCCGTTGGAATCTTCTGCCCTAGAGTGGCACGGTATTCTGCCCGCTGTACGAGATTTGGGGTGGGGTCAGCCACCAAAGCTGATAAGCGCGTGGGCGGCCGATCGGGGGCGGTGATAGCCAATGTTGAACGTCGTCATCGTCGGTGCGGGACTGATGGGGTATCACCATGCGTTCGCGGCACGCCGGGCCGGTGCACGGGTGGCAGGTGTGATCGACCCGAATATCGAAAGCGCCGAACGCTTGTCGAAGCGGCTGGGCGGCGTTCGAACTGCTGCTTCGCTCGACACGATGATCGCGGCAGAACGCTTCGACATCGCGCACGTGTGCAGTCCGGTTGCAACGCACATGCTGGTTGCCCGGGCGTTGGCAGAGGCCGGTATCCACGCGCTCATCGAAAAGCCGCTGACCGAGACAGCCGACGAGACCGAACAGCTCGCGGCGGCGTTCGCGAAATCGGCAACTCTGTTCTGTCCCGTCCATCAGTATGCGTTTCAACGCGGTGTTGAGGCAGCCATTGGCCACATCGCGCAGACAAGGCCGCTGACCAACATCACTTTCGATATAGCATCGGCAGGTGGCGGCCGCGACACCGCGCAGTTCGATCGTATCGCAGGGGAAATCCTGCCGCATCCGCTGTCGATGCTCCAGCGCCTGCTGCCGGGAATCGTGCTTGACGCCGTGCCCTGGCAAGTCGTGCAGGGGATGCCCGGTGAATGGCTGGTCACCGCTGTGCATGACAGCGTCGTGATCGCGATATCGCTCAGTCTCGCGAGTCGCCCGACGCGTTTCCTCACACGCGTATCGGGGGTACACGGAACCGTCGAGCTCGACAATTTCCACGGCTATGCACTGCGGCTTTCGGACACGGTCTCAAAAACTGCGAAGATCACCGGGCCTTTTTCACGGGCGGCGGGGCATTTCGCAACCGCTTCGTCGAACCTGGCGGCCCGCACCTTCCGGGGCGAAAGCGCCTATCCGGGACTGCGGCAGATCGTGAGCCAATTCTATTCGGCGGTCGAAGCACGCGATGCCACGCTGCTTCCAGTAGCCGCTGCGCAAGCGATAGATTGCGCGCGCGCCCGCGATCATATCCTACTGCTCGTGAGCAAGGCGTGATGAACTGGCGCGCCGAGGACCTGACAGTCGTCATCGTCGCCATCGTCGGGGGCGCTGCGTTCGAGCGGTGCAAGGCGGCGATTCGTTCGTTGGGACTTCGCCTTGTCGCGATCGATCGAGATGGCGGATGTGTCGATGTCGAGGGCCGCAATCTCGGCAGCGCCGAGGTACTGAATGTTCCTGCCCGGCGGGCGCGCGCGGCGAAATGCGTCGACACGCCATTGATCGCCTTCCTCGAGGATACGGTCGTCCCGCGCGAAGGATGGGCCGAAGCGGTGTGTGCCGCGCTGAGCTCACCCGGCGTGGCGGGGGTTGCCGGGCCGGTCAGCGTATCGTCGCGCCTGCCCGCGCGTTGCCGGGCGCTTGGCCTGACCGAATACGGGCGTTTTCATTCATCCAATTTCACCCGGCTCCAGATACCGGCCGCACATGACAGTCGCTATGCCTCGGTGTCCGCGATCCCCGGCGCGAATTTTGCGTTTCGAAGGGATGCGCTGGCAGCAGTGCTCCCGCCGTCAGGACTGATCGAGCATGAGATTGTGACTATGCTGCATGAGAAAGGGCTCGGCGTCGTCTATGCTTCCGAAATGCACGTAGACTATCGGGAACCCTTCACCGACGGTGCGCGGCTGTCGACACGTTTCGCGCACGGGCGCATTTATGCGAGCCGTGCGCTGACGGGTGCGGGCACGGGCGCTCGCATGGCGGCAGCCCTGAAGGCCTGTGCACTTCCGGCAGTCCTGATCAGCCGTGCTGGCGGCGATTCATGGCGAGCGCGGCAATTCAGCGCAGGAGCGCTGTCGTGGGTCGTGCTGATGAGCGTTTCGTGGGGCGCGGGAGAATTGTCAGGTGCGTTGTTCGGGGCGTCGCGCGCTGGCCTGGACGACTGGACATGACCCGACTTCGCATCGGCATCGACGCAACATGCTGGCATAATCAGCGCGGGTTCGGCCGCTTCACGCGCCAATTGCTGACCGCCATGTTCGACCAAGGAAACGGCGCGGATTATGTCGTTTTCACCGATTTCGCGCCACCGCCGGAAATGGACCGCGACAACATCTGCGTCGTTCGCGTGGCGACATCGTCGAGCGTAACCGACTCGGCCGTTGCCGACGACAGTCGCAAGATCAGCGACATACTGGCTTTTCGTGCTGCGGTACGCGCGCAGACGCTCGACGTGATGTATTTCCCCGCAGTCTATTCCTGGTATCCGAGCGGAGGGCGTGCGCCGGTCGTGGTGACGTTTCACGATGCCATTGCCGAACATTTCCCTGCGCTGGTCATGCCGTCCTGGCGCGGACGGCTGTTCTGGCGGGCAAAGACATGGCTCGCGCGTCGGACGGCTGCACGCCTTACGACGGTGTCGATGGCGGCGCGTGCCGAAATCGTCGAGTTCTTCGGCGTCGAACCCGGCAAGGTCGACGTCATTTTGGAAGCTGCCGATCCGATCTTCGTGCCTGTCGACGACGCCACGCGCCGCGAG
>JANMKS010000006.1:0-1509 GCA_031372155.1 Sphingomonas sp. | reverse complement strand
GCGCGGTCCTCTGACAGCGTTATCGGGCTCATGCCCGGCTCGAAATCCTTGCGGCAATTGCTCAGCGTGCGCCCTGCGACATAGCGACACGAACACGCGATCCGCGCGGCATAGGCGGCACCGATGCGGCCCTGCTCGCGGTATCCGGGCAGCGCAAAGATGATAAACGCAACGACGGAAGCGGCCAGCACGATGGCCATGCCACCGACGATCCGCTTGGTTTTCATCGTCCGCTCTCCCTAGCCTGCCCTGCAAGGGAGAACGTTATGCGCAGGATTGCAAGAGTGGTGTTGCCGGTCGCGCTGCTGCTCGGCGCACAGGCGTCGGCGTTGTCGCCGCCTGCGCCGCAATCCGCTCGCGCCGTTCTCGATAGCTTTTTCACCGATCCGGCGCTTGCGGAAACCCGCGCGCTTATCGTCATGCGCGACGGCCGGGTTGCCTATGAACGGTACGCGCCCGGCTATGGTCCCGACACGCGCCTGATCAGCTGGTCGATGGCAAAGACCGTAACCAGCGTGCTCGTTGGCATATTGGTGGAAGAAGGGCGGCTGCAACTCGATGCACCGGCGCCCGTCGCGGCGTGGGCGGCCCCCCCCCATCCGCGCCACGCCATCACGATCCGCAACCTGCTCAACATGGCATCGGGGCTGTCGCACACCGAATTTGGCGATCCGATCTATAACGGCGATGCGCCGCAGATGCAGGTCGGGCGCGGCGTCGCCGACATGGCCGCTTACGGCGAAAACAAGCCGCTCGAGGCAAAGCCGGGGGCAAAGTTCGAATATTCGAGTGTGACGAGCGTCATCCTCGCCGACATCATGACGAACGCCCTGACCGACAGCAAAGACCCGCTGGTGCGCCGCGACGCGATGCTGCGCTTTATGCGTGAAAAGCTTATCGTCCCCGCCGGACTGCCCAGTTTCACGCCTGAATTCGATGCAAAAGGGACATTTATCGGCGGCAGCTTTCTGCATGCCTCGGCACGTGACTTCGCGCGTTTCGGAGAGCTTCTGCGGGGGCGCGGTGCACTCGACGGCAGGCGCGTCGTCTCCGAAAGCTGGGTGGATTTCATGCTTTCGTCGTCACCGAATAACCCCGGCTACGGGGCGCATATCTGGCTTAATCGGCCGCAACCAAGCGGTGGCGACAACCCGCTGTTTCCCGGACACGGCGGCGATGACCTGTTTGCCTGTCTGGGCCATGTTGGGCAGTATATCATTGTTTCGCCTCGACAAAAGCTGACGATCGTGCGGCTCGGCAAAACCGATGACGGCGTCCTCGACCCTGTAAGGCAGGCGCTCCAGAAGCTCGTCGACTCAGTCCCGCCTATAGCGTGAAGACGCCTTCGATCACCGTCACGCACTGCCCGACCAGCATGACCCTGTCGCCGTCCAGACGGCACCCCACACGCCCCCCTCTCGCCGATGCCTGATAGGCCTTGAACGATGGGCCGATCGATTGTGCCCAATACGGCACCATCACCGCATGGGCCGACCCCGTCACCGGATC
>JANMKS010000100.1:0-2271 GCA_031372155.1 Sphingomonas sp. | reverse complement strand
ACGCCGGGCGCTTGCCACACTGGAGCGGGAGCGGTCAACCGCACAAGCGAACGGCGCCGGTCCAGGGGAGCGACGCCGCTGCTTGAGCATTGAGCCAGGCCAAACCTAGAATTGGAAGTTAAGCGTTCCGAGCACCGAACGTGGGCTTCCGACAGCAAAGTTGGGGTTGCCGGCATTGTTGATTTGGGTGCCAATATTGCCGAAGTAGCGCTGGTCGAGCAAATTCTGGACGTTGAGCTGGAAGTAGCTGCGATCCAGACCAATGGGCAGCAGCGACACGCGGGCGTCGAGATCGACAAGGGTATAGCCCTTGGCCTTGACGTCGTTGGTGTCGGTGGCAAAGCGCGAACCGACGCGCTTGGCCTGGATGCCGACGCTGGCGAAACGGAAATCATATTCGGCGCGCCCGCCGAATTGCCATGTCGGGGTCTCAGCGACGCGCTTGCCCGCCGTCGCGGCGCAGGTCGTGACGAGTGGCGTGGTCGCCGTCGGCGCTACGCCGCCGCAGAACACGGTCGAAGCGGGCAGGACGAACGGGTTCGTTGCGCTGTAGCGCGCCGAGCCTATTTCGACATTCTGCTTGAGCTCAGTCTTGATGTAGCTCGCGATCGCCAGCAGCGACAGGTTGCGCACCGGCTTGACCGCGATATTGCCGTCGAAGCCATAGCTGTTGACCTTGCCGACGTTGCGATCGAGGCTGATGCCCAGATCGGGATCAAACGACGAGACGATACGGTTCTTGTAGTCGATCTTCCAGATCGTGGCCTGCGCCTGGACCATGCGATCGGTGTAGCGCGCGCCAAGATCGAAGGCGTTGGTTTCTTCAGGCGTGATGACGACGGTCGGACGACGGTAGAGGTTGTCGGTGCGCGGCGCCGAAAAGCCCTTGGCATAGCTGCCGAAGACGCTGACCGGGCCGGCAACCTTGTAGGTGAAACCGACGCTCGGGAGGATCTTGCCGAACTTGTACTTCGCCTTGAATGGGGCATAGACCGCGTTGCTCGGAACGGGTGTGCCGAGCGGAGTGACGAAGTTGGCGGGGACGATATAGTTGCCCGCGGCGGAAGGGATCGGTGTCGTGCCCAACACTTCGCTTGAGCAATAGGCAAAGCCCGAGCCGCTGGCGATGGTGTAGCAATTCTGGTCGAGGTTGCGCTGGAAGAACGGACGACGAATGCCGATTTCGATGCGCAATTTTTTGGCCAAGAAATTGCCGATGTATTGGCCCGAGATTTGGTTGAGCAAGGCGATCGAGGTGCGGTCACGCTGCTGCAGGACGTTGCCGTTGGCGTCGAAGACCTGATTGGCGTCACGGCCACCGAACGGGTCGAGCGGCGAACTATCGAGGTTGAGGTAGCCAAATTCGCCCGTCTGGCGATGGTTCGCGCGGTCATAGGTGTAAGCGACGCGAACACGGTGCTGCGGCGAAATTTCCCAGATCAGCGAGCTGGTCAGCCCGAAGCGGTGGGTGTTGGTGTTGTTGGGCGAAAGCAGGCGGATACTGTCGAGCAGGTCGCCGTCCTTGTTGAGATCGACCCCCAACCGGGTTGAGAACAGCGTACCGCGCAGCTGGCGAGCGTTTTCGGCGAACACGGTCGAACCGCCGCCGTTGGCGAGGACATACTGGAAGCTGGGGTCGATCGTGAGCAGTACACCGTCGGCCAGCGTGAAGCGCGACTGGCCGCGGATATTGCCCGTATCCGACGGGTTGATTCGAACGCCGAAGTAGTTCGAGCAGCTCGAGCTGTTGGCGGCGTTGTTCGCGCCCGTCACGACGAACCCGTTGACGGTGTCGGTCTGGACAGGACCGGTGCCGTTGGGACCGGTGCCGCCATTGTCATTCTGGATGCCGGGTCCACCGACGGTGCGGTTGCAGCTGGCGAGGTTTTCGAAATCATCGACCGCGTCGAACTGGCGGTCGCTGATGTAGCCGATCTTGAGCGGGTTGCTGCTGTCGGGAAAGGCGCCGACGGCGGGGGGGATTTCGGCGACGCCGAGGATCGAGCGCAGGTCGTTGACCGTCGGGTTGCGGAAGAAGTTGTTGCGGTTGCGGTTGTAGTGGAAGGCGAGCGAGAGAAAGTCGCCGCGAATGCCGATATCTTGGTAGATGCGGGCGTTGAACTGCTTCTTGTTGATCCCGCCCGGACCCTTGAACTTGTCGTTCGAGGAGACGCTGTACGAAGCCCACATGCGCGTGCCGAGCGGACCGAACTCACCGCTGTTGATCATACCGAACACGCGGCGGAAGTCGTCGGTGCCGACCGATCCCGC
>JANMKS010000098.1:0-10195 GCA_031372155.1 Sphingomonas sp. | reverse complement strand
CGCCGACATTGCCGCCGTTGAATCGCGCATGATCGCCTGACAGAAAGTGCCGTTTGTTTGGCCCTCATCCTAGGCGAGTAAGATGCGCGGCAATCCAATGTGGGATGTCGCGGATCACCGCTTCCTGATCGAAGTCGTTGTGGGGATCGTGAAAACTGCCTTCGTAGAGCCTCAACGTTTTATCTGCTGCCACGACGCCGGCGTCGCGCGAGAAGTCCTCGTTTTTCAAACGCAGCACGCTGGAGTGCGGCGCAATGTGGCTCAGCCCTTCAATAGCGGCTAGCGCTAAATCGGGGGCTAGCAGTTCATGCGCGAAGCTTTCGGTGTAGCCCCTCGGGTTCCGTCACGCGGGCCATGCAAAGTGCGGCGACAACCAGGGTTGCGGCGGCAAACGCCATCGTCCAGATCGGCTCATCAGGGAAGAAGTACTTCATGACCGACCCCATGACTGTCGACACAAGCAGTTGCGGGACGACCACGAAAACGTTGAACAGGCCCATGTAGATGCCGAGCTTGCGCTGTGGCAGGCTCGACGCGAGGATGGCGTAGGGCATCGCCAGGATCGATGCCCAGGCAATTCCGATACCCACTTCGCTCAGCAGCAAGAGCTGCGGATTTTCGATTACAAAGAAGCTGGCGTATCCGGCTGCGCCGCAAAGCAGCGCGGCGGCGTGTGTGCGCACACGGCCGACGCGCGTTGCCATGATCGGAAGTATCGTGAGCGCCGCAACGGCCGCAACACCGTTATAGGTGGCGAACAGCACGTTGACCCAGCTTGCGCCATCCTGATACCCCGGCGTCCCGGCGTCGGGCGCAGCAAAGAAGACCTGCGCGACGATCGGCGTGGTATTGATCCACATGATGAACAATGCCGACCAGCTGAAGAATTGCACGAGCGCGAGGCGCTTCATGAGGTCGGGCATTCCCGAAAAATCGCCGACGATATGGCTGAGGACGCTCGTCCTGCCGCCGCGTCGCGCCGAAAGGATCGCGGCGATGCTGGCCGCCCCATAAGCGGCGAGGAGCGCGCCGAGCAGGTACATTTCCTTTTCCAGCTCAAACCAGTCGACCGCGGCGATCACGGTCGCCCCGGCTGCGATCCAACCGGCACCTGCGGTGAAAGTTCGTGCCGCCAGAAGCCGGACCGCATCGTGACCCGCTTCCCCGGCCAAGTCGCCTTCGAAAGCACTCATTTCCGCTGGGTCATATTCGCGCGTGGTGATGACGGTCCACATGACGGACGCGAACAGAGCCGCGCCGCCGAACCAGAAGGCGAGCCGGACGGTGTCGGGAATGATGCCGGGGGGCGCATCGTTCGACACACCCGCCTGTTCGAGCATCCAGGGAAAAATCGAGCCGATGACCGCACCCGCGCCGATGAAGGCGGTCTGCACCGCGTAACCGGCGGCATGTTGATCTTTTCTAAGCATGTCGCCGACGAAAGCCCGGAACGGCTCCATGGAAATGTTGAGCGACGCATCGAGCACCCAGAGCATCATTGCGGCTACGAGCAGAACCGGCGCTTCGGGCATGATCAGCAGCGAAGTTGCGGCGAGCACCGCGCCCGCAACAAAATACGGACGTCGCCGCCCCAGCCGACCCAGCCAGGTGCGATCGCTCATGTGTCCTATCAGCGGTTGCACGAGCAGGCCGGTCAGCGGTGCCGCGATCCATAATGCGGGCAAATCGTCGATATTCGAGCCGAGCGACTGGAAGACACGGCTCATATTGGCGTTTTGAAGGGCAAATCCGATCTGGATTCCGAAAAAGCCGAACGAGATGTTCCACAGGCCCGCCAGACTCTGCTTGGGCTTTTCCACGCCGCTCTCCCCCTTTTACGTCTTATGCGGGATTGGGTGGCAGAGGTCGCGGGGCGCGGCAACATGCATACGAATGCGTCAGTCAGTCGGCAGTCCCGACGATCGCCTGACGATGAGCCTGGCGGGAAGCATGACGCTTTCAACCGGCTGGCTGCGCACACGCTTCAAGAGGGTGTCGACGAGAAGCTCCCCGGCCGCGCGCGAATCCTGCGCGACCGTCGTAAGCGCGGGATTGGCAAAGCTGGCGGCAAGAATATCGTCGAACCCTGTTACCGCCACATCTTCGGGTACCGACCGCCCCACCTCTTTCAAGGCACGGATCGCACCGATCGCGATGAGATCGCTGGCCGCGACGACGGCGTCGAAGCTGACGGCACGCGCCAACAACCGCAGCGTTGCCGCGTGCCCCTCCTCCTCTGTGCTCATGGCGTCGACGTGCAGCGTGAGCAGTTTTGGAAGGCCTGCCCCTCGGAGCGCGTCGCCGTAGCCCCGGTAGCGGTCGAGAAATTCGGGGCTTCCGGACGTGGCGGTGCCAATAAAGGCAATGTTGCGACGTCCGCAGTCGATCAGATGACGCGTGACGTCGCGCCCGCCCTGAACGTTATCGCAGCCGATCACCGTTTCCTGCTGACCCGGGCGGACCGAGCCCCAGCGCACGAAATGCGTGCCTTGACGGACAAGGTCACCCAGGCGCCTGGCGTAATCGTTGTAATCCCCATAGCCGAGCAGGATAAGCCCGTCCGCCTTGCGGCTGTCCTCGTAATCGACGTGCCAGTCTCCCGACAGTTGCTGGAACGAGATCAGCAAGTCGTACCCGCGCAGTGCACATGTCCGCGTTATCGAGCCGAGCATCGACAGGAAGAACGGGTTGATGAGGCTGTCGTCAGGTGTCGGATCCTCGAACAGGAGCAAGGCAAGCGTGTTCGAATGCGCGCTGCGGAGGTTGGACGCGTTCTTGTCGACCTTGTAATTGAGCTGGCGCGCGATTGCTTCGATGCGAAGTCGCGTGGCAGCGCTCACGGTGGGACTGCCTCTCAGCGCGCGTGACACAGTCGGCTGCGAGACGCCCGCAAGTTGCGCGATATCGAACGAGGTCGCCTTGTCCTGCATCGCTCCCGGCTGTCATCCCCCCGCCGTCCGTTGCGACGCAACCGAACCCTAAACCTAAGTAAACCCGGCGGCTAGTGCGGATCAGGTCCCGGCCTCGACCTTTGAATACGTATGTCAATGCCGTGACAGCGGCGGCATGTCCCCACAAAAGGGCATCGTAATAATAACGCTCGGCGTGTCGGACCACACTGGTCGGCTCAGCCATTGGGGGGAGAGTTTGAATGCGCTCGATCACTGCATCGCCTTTGGCACGCTATACCATCGGTGTGAGTTCCCGCGCCCTTGCCTGTGCGCTCGCTCTTTCGGTCAGTGGTGCGGCATTCGCGCAAGCGACCGACCCTGCTGATCCAGCGGCCGAAGACGACGGCGCGATTGTCGTGACCGGTTTCCGTGCCGCGTTACAGACGGCGACTGCCACTAAGAAGCGCACCGAAACCGTCGTCGAATCGGTCAGCGCCGAAGACATCGGCAAACTGCCCGACAACTCGATCGGTGAGTCGATTGCCCGCCTTCCCGGGCTTGCGGCGCAGCGCAGCAACGGTCGCGCCAACATCATCTCTATTCGCGGGTTCGGACCCGATTTCTCGACAACGACGCTCAACGGTCGCGAGCAGACGACGACCAACGACAGCCGCGCCGTCGAGTTCGATCAGTTCCCCTCGGAAATCCTTGCCGGCGTCGACGTATACAAGACGTCGCAGGCGAACCACACCGCAGGTGGCCTTGTCGGCAGCATCGACCTGCGCACGATCCGTCCGCTCGATGTGGGCAAGCGCGTCATCGCAGTCGGGGCGCGCGGAACCTTCGTCGATCAGAAAGTCATCCCGTCGGTCACGGACAAGGGTTACCGCGTTTACGGAACCTATGTCGACACGTTCGCAGACGACACGATGGGCATTGCACTGTCGGCGGCTTATTCAGACGAGCCTTATCAGACACGTGACTGGAACGCCTGGGGCTATGCACCCTATGGGCCGGGCGGGACTGCACCGTACGGGTTGAATGGCGTCAAGACTTGGTCGGAAGCATCGCGGCTGAAGCGCCTCGGTATCAACGGCACTTTCCAGGCGCGCTTCTCGGACGCGCTTACGCTGACGCTGGACGGCTTCTATTCGCACTTCGATGAAAAGCTCGACCAGAAGGGCTTCGAGATGCCGATCGCGGGCGGCAACGGCTCGACGGTGACGAGCTTCACGGCCGACGCGCGCGGTCTGGTCACGGCCGCCACTTGGACCGGTCGCCCGATCATCGAGAATTATGCGACCGACAACAAGAACGACACGTATTCGTTCGGCGGCAATTTGAAATGGGACAACGACACCGGGACGCGCGCCCTGCTTGACGTCAGCTGGTCGCGGACCGATCGTTATCAGGATCGTCTGGAGACGATCGCGGGCCTCGGTCGCGCGCTTCCAACGACCGATGCGCTGGGCAACCCGCTCCCCGTTGCGAGCTATGGCGGCACCTTCGGGTACAAACTTACCGACAAGGCGCCGGTATTCACCAGCAGTTTCAACGGTGCCAATCCGGCGCTCGTCCTGACCGACGTGCAGGGTTGGTCGGGCGCGACGAACCAGGCAGGGTATGACAAGGTTCGCAAAAGCAAGGACGACCTGAAGGAGTTTCGTGCCCAGATCGACCATGACCTCGGCACGTTCGTGAAATCGGTGACGCTCGGCGTCGATCACGTCTTCCGCAAGAAAAACCTGACGCAGGACGAGGCCATCCTGTCGCCGCCGGGTGGAGCGAACGGTGCCGCGATCCCGAGCAGCATATTGCTTGCGCCGGTCCAGCTAGATCGCGGTTTTGGCCCGATCCTGTCGTACGATCCGCGCGTGCTGGTGCAGAAGGGAATTCTGACGTTCGCCCCGAACAACTTTGGCGCGTCACAGGCCTATAACATCAGCGAGGACGTCTGGACGCCCTATGCGATGGCCAATTTCGATGCAGATCTCGGCTCGACACAGTTGACCGGAAACATCGGTGTACAGGCAATTCATACTAGCGTGACATCGACCGGGGCGGTCAATCCGACAATCAAGGACAGCTATTGGATGGTGCTGCCGAGCCTTAACCTCAACTTCCGCGCGCCGGAAGATGTGGTCGTACGCTTCGCGGTCGCCAAGCAGATGATGCGCCCGCGTCTGCCGCAGATGAACAACATCGTGAATTTCGGCACGAACATCGCGTTCAATCCACCAATTTACCAGGGTAGCGGCGGTAATCCGCTTCTGCGTCCCTACCGCGCGACGGCTTTCGATCTGAGCGTCGAGAAGTACTTTGCGACGAAGGGCTATTTGGCTGTTCAATTGTATTACAAGCACTTGGACACGTACATCGACCCGAGCGCAAACGTCCTGAACTTCGACTATTCTGGCTTTCCCAAGCCACCAACCGGCGTCGTTCCGTCGTCGCCGATCGGCATCTTCAGCGGTCCCGTGAACACAAAGGGCGGCTGGATCATGGGTGGCGAACTGGCGGGGACGCTGCCGTTCGAAGTATTCAGTTCGGCACTGTCGGGGTTCGGTCTTACGGGCGGGCTGGGGTACACCGAAACCAAGGCGTTCGACGCGAATGGCAGGGCGTCCGCAATCCCGGGTTACTCGAAATATGTCGGTAGCCTCACCGCCTATTACGACAACGGCGGATTCAGCGTTCGCGGCAGCATGCGCTATCGGTCGGGCTTCCTTGGCGATTTCGCGCTGTTCAGTGGTGGGCTCGACCGTCAGCAAGTGCTGTCCGAGACCGTCTATGACGCGCAGATCGGCTATGACTTCCCGCAAGGGTCGGCACTGGCGGGCCTGTCGTTGTATGTTCAGGGGCAGAACCTGACCGACGAGAAGCAGGCGACGGTGGCAGACGTCAACGGACAGGCGTTCCAGGACGCCTGGTTGAAGTACCAGACTTATGGCCGTCGCTATCTGGCTGGCTTCACCTTCAAATTCTGATCTAGTGAGTGCTCTGCCGGACCTGCCCGGCAGAGCCCCTTTCGAGTACCGCGCCACATGAGTGAACTGCCGCGTCTCGACATCGTCATTGCGGGTGGCGGCACGGCTGGATGGCTTGCCGCCGCGACGCTGGCAAGGTTCGTGGGAAATTGTGCCTCGATCACGCTAGTCGAATCGGATGAGATCGGCACGATCGGCGTAGGCGAAGCGACGATCCCGCAAATCCACAACCTGCTGATCGCACTGGGCATCGATCAGCGCGCGTTCCTCGAACGCACCAACGCCAGCTTCAAGCTGGGGATCGAGTTCGTCGACTGGTCCCGCAAGGGCGAGAGCTATATCCATAGCTTCGGTGCCGTCGGACGCGGTGTCGGCCTGATCCCGTTCCGGCAATTGTGGTTACGCGCCCGCGCGGCGGGGACGGCGGAGGACTACGGTCGTTATAGCGATAATGTTGAAGCGGCCCGACTGGGGCGCTTTGCTGCCGGCGAAAAAACAGAAGCGGGGGCGCCCGAGCTGGCGTACGCCTACCATCTCGACGCGACGCTGTTTGCCGCCTTGCTGCGCGAATACGCCGAGGATCTCGGCGTCGTGCGGATCGAGGGACGGATCGAGAGTGTCGATCGCAACGCACACACTGGCGACATTACCGGCCTCAATATTCACAGCGAACGTACCGTCTCTGGCCGCCTCTTCATCGACTGCACGGGTTTCCGCAGCCTGCTGCTCGGCGAAGCGCTGGGCGTGCCGTTCGTCGACTGGAGCCGGTGGCTCCCGTGCGACAGGGCGCTCGCAGTTCCGAGCGAGAGCGGAGAGAATTTCCGGCCCTATACCCAGTCGATCGCGCACAAAGCCGGTTGGCAATGGCGGATCCCGTTGCAGCACAGAACCGGCAACGGGCATGTCTTTTGTTCCGCGTTCACGTCGGTCGATGAGGCCGCAGCGCTGCTCATGGGAAACCTCGAGGCGCCCGCGCTCGCCGATCCCAGGCCGATCCATTTCATGACCGGCCACCGCCAGTCGTTCTGGTCGCACAATTGCGTCGCACTCGGACTGGCCGCAGGGTTCATGGAACCGCTCGAATCGACGAGCATCCACCTTGTGCAGTCGGGCGTCAGTCGCCTGCTTAGCCTGCTTTCGGGGGACGTTTCGGATTTCGGGGCGGCGCGACACTCCTTCAACCGGCTGTCCGATATTGAATGGCGACGCGTGCGCGACTTTCTGGTGCTGCATTACGTCGCCAACGACCGCGTCGGCGATCCCTTCTGGGATCATTGTCGCTCGATCGAAGTACCGGCAACCTTGGCCGAAAAGATCGCTCTGTTCCGCGAGGGCGGCGCGTTCATTCGTGAAGAAGACGAGCTGTTTCTAGACGATAGCTGGAGCCAGGTCATGATCGGCCAAGGAATAATGCCCCGCCACTGGTCCCCGCTCGCCGACAACGTGCCCGGCGAAGACGTCGCACCGTTCCTGCAAACACTGGCAAAAGCCTATCGGACCAGAGCCGCGCACCTGCCGACCCACGCCGACTTCGTCGCACATATGAGGAAGCAGCCGGCATGAAGCACCTTGTCACGATCCTGAGTGCCCTGATGGCAGCGCCGTTGGCGGCGCAGCAACCGTCCTCGCCGACCGACTATCGCGCACGCTTGCCCGAGGACGAGATCGTCTATTTCGCCATTCCCGATCGTTTTGAGAATGGTGATCCGGCAAACGACCGCGGCGGGTTGAAGGGAGATCGTTTGAAAACCGGATACGACCCGGCGGCCAAAGGCTTCTTCCATGGGGGCGATTTGAAGGGCCTGGTGAAGCGCCTCGACTATATTCAGTCCCTCGGCGCGACCGCGATCTGGGTCGGCCCCATTTTCAAGAACAAGCCTGTGCAGGGTCCGCCAGGAAATGAGTCAGCCGGGTATCACGGATACTGGATTACCGACTTCACGACCGTCGACCCGCATTTGGGCAGCGAGGCGGATTTCAGGGCGCTCGTCGATGCCGCACATGCGCGCGGTCTGAAGATCTACATGGACATCATTGCCAACCATACGGCCGACGTGATCAAGTATCGCGAGTGCAAGCCGGACCTGAGCTGTCCCTTCCGCAGCCGCGCCGACTATCCGT
Source organism: Sphingomonas sp. (assembly GCA_031372155.1). Classification (GTDB taxonomy): domain Bacteria; phylum Pseudomonadota; class Alphaproteobacteria; order Sphingomonadales; family Sphingomonadaceae; genus Sphingomonas_O. Next base: position 2,196 of record JANMKS010000098.1, on the reverse strand, counting down.
ATCAGCGGCGCGGCGGACCGGCGGGTTCGGCGATTAACGGCGGGTTCGGCGGCGATGCTGTCGGCACAGCTAGGAACTTCGCGGAGCTAACCGATCCGAGATACGCCTACACGCCGTTTGTGCCCAAGGGCGAAGAGCGGGCAAAAACTCCGGCCTGGCTCAACGACGTCCTGCTCTACCACAATCGCGGAGACTCGACCTTCAAGGGCGAGAGTTCGCAAATGGGTGATTTCGCGGGACTCGACGACCTGATGACAGAGAACCCGCGCGTGATCGCCGGGATGATCGACATATTCGGAAGCTGGATCGACCGTTTCGGCGTCGACGGTTTTCGCATCGACACCGCTCAGCACGTCAATCCCGAGTTCTGGCAGTCATTCGTACCCGCCATGCTCCAAAGAGCGCGGGCGAAGGGGATTCCCAACTTTCACATTTTCGGTGAAGTCGCGACGTCGGATATGGACCCGGCCCGGCTCGCCGCGCACACTCGCACGGCCAAGCTTCCTTCGGTCCTCGACTTCGCGTTTGCGCGCGCCGTCGTGGACACTGTTGGTGGTGAAAGCGGGACCGAGGAATTGCAGCGGCTGTTCTTTGCCGATTCCCTGTACGAAGGCGGCGAGGACGCGGCGATGCGGCTTCCCACATTCCTCGGCAATCATGACGCGGGCCGCTTCGCCATGTTTGTCAGGGCGGCGAATCCAAAAGCAAGCGGCGACGAACTTCTGGCACGCGTCAAACTGGGTCATGCCATGCTGCTGACATTGCGCGGGGTGCCCACGATCTATTCGGGCGACGAGCAAGGATTCGTGTCCGACGGCGGCGATCAGGACGCACGCGAGGACATGTTCGCCAGTCAGGTCGCAAGTTACAACGACAACCGGCTGCTCGGCTCGGACAAGACGACCGCCACATCGAGCTTCGGGACCGACCATCCCTTGTTCAAGGAAATCGCGGGCCTGGCGCGCGTCCGCCAGCAATCGACGGCATTGCGACGCGGTCGCCAAGTCCTGCGGACTTACGGCGAGAAGCCGGGTTTATTCGCGGTTTCGCGCTTTGACCCGGGCACAGGAGATGAGGTTCTGCTCGTGTTCAACACGTCGCGCTTGCCGGTGGAGGCCAATGTCGAGGTTGCCGTGCGCTCGGTGTCCTTCATGCCGCTCATGGGTGAGTGCCCCGTTGCGGCAGCCGCGCCAGGCACCGTTCACGTTGCCCTCGCGCCGCTGAGCTTTGCGGTTTGCGGGGCGGTAACGCAGCGATGAGCGAGCCGTTTCGTCAAGCAGCCCCCACACGGGAGCATGGATGGTGGCGCGGTGCCGTCATCTACCAGATCTACCCGCGCAGCTTTGCGGACTCCAACGGCGATGGCATCGGCGATCTGCCGGGGATCGTAGCGCATCTCGATCACGTGGCCTCGCTCGGGGTCGATGGCATTTGGATTTCGCCTTTTTTTACCTCGCCAATGAAGGACTTCGGCTATGACATTGCCGACTACAGGGCGGTCGATCCGATATTCGGGACGATCGAGGATTTCGACGCCCTAATCGCGCGGGCAAAAGAGCTCGGGCTCAAAGTCCTTATCGACCAGGTCTACGCTCATACGTCCGATCGGCACCCCTGGTTCGTCGCCAGCAGAGTTGACCGCGACAATCTCTTTCACGACTGGTATGTTTGGGCCGAACCGAAGGTGGACGGTTCGCCACCCAACAACTGGCAATCGGTCTTTGGCGGCCCGGCGTGGACCTGGGACGCGCGCCGCGGCCAGTATTTCATGCATAATTTCCTGTCGACGCAGCCACAGCTCAACGTCCACAATCCGGCGGTGCAGGACGCGCTGATCGACGTCGCGCAATTCTGGCTCGACCGGGGGGTGGATGGCTTTCGTATCGATGCCATTAACTTTGCGATGTACGACCCGGCATTGACCGACAATCCGCCCGCCCCCGCCAGCAATCGACGACGTTCGCGGCCATCCGATTTTCAGATCGCCAGGCACAATATGTCGCACCCCGACATTCCGTTGTTTCTGGAACGGCTTCGCGCGCTCACTGATGAATATCCAGATCGCTTTACCGTTGCCGAAGTCGGCGGCGACTATGCCGAGCGCGAGATGAAGGCGTTCACGGCGGAGGACAAGCGGCTGAACAGCGCCTATGGCTTCAACTTCCTGTACGCCCGCCAGCTCACGCCGGCGCTCGT
>JANMKS010000096.1:0-3930 GCA_031372155.1 Sphingomonas sp. | reverse complement strand
GTCGAGGCGCAGGCCGGGGCGTTCGATGACGTCAGGCTGAGGCGGGGTGCCGTTGAGGCCACGGCTGACGACGCGGTCGCTGGCGTAGGTGACGAGGATTGTTTGTTGCGACAGATGATCCTGCGCCTCCAGCCCGACCTGGAAGTTGCCGATGTGATCCGATTGCCCGGTCAGCGGAGAGCCGTCGCGGAAATAATCGGTTGCGCGGCTTGAAAAGGCACCGAACACCGTCGTGGTGTCGCTCGCCGTCACCTTCAGCTTCGATTTGGTGTAGGTGTAGTTGCCGACCAGGACGAGCCGACGATCGGCAAAGAACCCCTGTTCGCCCAGTCCGGCGAGGCTGAAGTACTTCACCGCCTCGAGCTCGGCGCCATAAAGGTTCGCCTTCGGGGCGTTGGCGAACGACGTGACGAGGTCGCCGCCGGTCAGGAACGCCTCGATCGGCTTGTCGAGGCGTTTGAAGAAGCCCGAGACCGACACGCGCTGTTCGGGTGCGAAATACCATTCGAAACGCGCTTCGGCATTATAGAGCTGGCTATCCACGAGCAGCGGATTGCCCCGGTACGGCCGGTTCGAGTCGGGGTCGAAGTACGGCTGGTTGATCAATTCGCGAAATTGCGGTCGTGCGATCGTCTTGGACGCATTGAGGCGAACCTGCATGTCCGAACGCACTTGCCAGGTGAGCGTCGCTGCCGGGAGCCAGTAGTTTTTCTTCAGGCTCGTTCCGGCGGTCGACGCGCCAGGGACCGCAAATACCTGAATCGGATTCACGGTCTGTGTCGCGCGTTCGTAGCGGACACCGGCATCGAGGCTGATCGCGTCGGTGATCTGCGCGTTGACCTTCGCATAACCCGCATAGGTCCGCAGCCTGGCATCGAACGCAGGGTTCCCTTCGTCCGATTCAACGAGCGCGATCTTGTAGAAATTGACGACGCTCGGCTGTAGCAGCAGGTCAGGCCGGAACAGCCCGACGGCGTTCGGAAAACTGCTCGGCGCCTGGAACTGGAAATCGCGCCGCGAACTCGTGCGGCGCGTGTACGACCACGCCCCACCGACCGTGGCGCTGAGGCCGTCGAACAGGCGATAGGTCAAATCGCCGCTCGCCGAGTAAAGATCCTCCTTCAAGTCGGAGAACGTGATGCGGGCATCGCCGCCATTGCCGTTATTCAGGCGATTGACGAAGAACGCACCAAGCGGATCGGCGGACGAATTGGTGCGGACATATTCCAGAAACAGCTCGTCGGGTGCCTTGCGCTGCGACCGCGCATAGCCCGAGCGGAGATCGAGCTTTATGCCTTCGCCCAGCTCGAACTCGCTGACGAGTTGGGAGTTGAACAGCTGGCGTTCGAACCACGCGGTACGCTGTTGCAGGAAATCGACGGCCGTGCCCTGGCGATTGCCGAGACTCAGGCGCGCCTGCTTGAGGGTGTCGCGGATGAACAAATTGGTCCAGCGGATCTTGTTGCCTTCGAATTCGTAGCCGAGCCCGACGAGGCCGTTGACCACGATCCGCTGGTCGGTGTTGACCTGATCGAAATCGCTTTCGAGCGTCGACAGGTCAGCGCTGAGCGAGGCCTGTTGCAGGGTGCTGCGTGTGACGTAGCGATTGCTGTAACCGCCCGCGACCACGATGCCGAGGTCGCCCGTTCCCACGGGCACCGACAGGCCGCCGGTCAGATTGCCCGAGAAGTTGACGGGCAACTGGCCCCAGCGCTGGACGATGGCATTGCGGCCCGTCACAAGCTGCGAGGCGATTGCTTGCGTATCGACCGTGCCTGAGCTGATCCGCTGTCCGCTCGAAAGGAACGCGCGGAGTGCGGGCGGAAGCCCGCGTTCGCCGTTGTCGAAACCGGTATTGTCGCTCTTGCTGCCGTAATAGGTGTAGCCGAGCTGGCCGGTCGTCTCGCTGTCGCCGCTGACGCCTGCGCCGATCGAGAGGAATGCTTCCTTCGGCACCGCAGTCGTCGTTAGGTTGATGACGCCGCCGCCGAATTCTCCGGGATAATTCACCGAATAGCTTTTTTGCACGAGCGACGAGGCGATGACGCCGGTCGGGAAAATATCGAGCGGAACGACGCGGCGGAGCGGCTCGGGGCTGGGCAGCGGCGAGCCGTTGAGCAGTGCGAGCGAGTACCGATCGCCGAGACCGCGAACGAAGACGAAACCGTTGCCGACGACACTGAGGCCGGTGACGCGGGCGAGTGCGCCCGCGATGTTGCCTTCACCCGTGCGCGCAATTTCCGCCGCGCCGAGGACGGTCAGCACTTGTGCCGAGGTCTTGGCGACATTGGCGTCGCGCCGCCCGGTCACGACGATCTCGTTACCGCCGCCGGGGACGGAGACGTCGACTTCTTCCTGTACCGGCTCAGCGGGGGCCGGTTCACCGACCGCTGGGCCAGGGGTCGGTGCCTGAGCGGGTGGCGCAGTCGTATCGCTTTGCGCGAACGCCAGCGAGGGAGCGACGAGCGCCGAAGTGATGAGCAGTGCTGCCGAGAGCGACGATCGCCTGGACATGGGTGTTCCCCCGTATTTCAAATATGAAGACAGGGGCGACGCGCGAACGCCGCCCCTGAGGATACAACAGAGGCCGAGATCAGGTCGTCGGCAGCGACGTGCATGACGTGGAGCCAGTGCCGAAGTTCACCGTCGCGCTGTTGCAGGTCCAGCCCGCATACCAAGTGTCGGTCGCGTTGCGGACGGCACCGATATACGCCGTCGTGTCGAAGAACGCGTTGAGCGTCTTTGCATCGAAGCCGGCGACTGCATTTTCGGCCGTGCCGTTGATGAACAGGCTGGCAAGCGAGGGCAGGAAGGTGTCGCTGTTGCCGTTCGCACCGGCTCCGAAAGCAGTCGCCACCTGTGCCGCGGTATAGGTGCCGCTGCCCAGATATTTGGTGGCGTTGCACTGGAGAACGACCGCGCGGGCGGTTAGCGTCGCCGGTGTCGTGCCCGAGCCGTTGAGGCGGATGCACTCGTTGTTCGGTGTCAGCAGGATGCCGTTGGCAAGCGTCGTGTCCGAATTGCCGCGAAAGAGACCGGCGGCCAAATCGTTGGCTTCGTTATCAGGGCTGGCTTGCGACTGGATAGCCGTAAAGTTGACGACGTTCAGCTTCGTGCGCGGCGTGTCGGCTTCGAAGCCGTTGCTGTCGATTTCGAAAAGCGCGTCGCCCTTGCCTGCCTTGGGCAACAGCAGTGCATATTGGAAATTGCCCTGTGCGCCGGTATCGACGTCGAGATTGTCGTCGTCGGCACCGGTTGCGATGTAGTATTTGAAATTCACCGCGCCGCCGAAGAACTCCGCGCCATCGTCCGAACTGTTGTGCGACTGGATGTGGTCGAGCACCGTGCCCGTGCCGATGCCTTCGGTCGTAAGCGCCTGCAATTCACGGTTCGCGCCGAGCACAAAGCCCGAATAGCGGATCTGGACGTAGCTCATCCGGCCCGCGTTATAGCCGTTGTCGGTGCCGCCGTAGCGCGCGAGATCGGCTGCGCCCTCCGTATCGCGCTCGCACGTATTCGATGCGACCGAACCAACGTTGCAGTCGGTCGTGACGCCGCGGCCGAGCAGAACGACGCCGCCCCATTGCCCCTGCGACGTGTCGTCGTTGAGACCGAGGACGTTGTCGCGGCTCGTGAAGACGATCGGCTGCGAAGCCGAACCCACCGCACTAATCTTGTTCCCGCGATTGACCGCGAGCCAAGACTGGCCGGTCGCGCCGTAGAGGATCGCGCCGGGCGCAATCGTCAGCGTGACGTTCGTATCGGCGGTCAGCGCCGTCGTACAGCCGACCGTCGTCGACGTGACCGGTGCAGCAACGGTCGGCGCGGCAAAGCCGCCGTCGCAACCGACATTGACCCGGCCGTTCATTTCATAAAGCAGCCCGGTGACCTTCGGCAGCGTCACCGACGTGCGAATGACCGCAGGCAAAC
>JANMKS010000092.1:0-7064 GCA_031372155.1 Sphingomonas sp. | reverse complement strand
CCGGGATCGTCGAGCGGTGGCGACTGGTCGGGCATGAGCGCGATGCGCGTGATGCCGCCGGCCGCAAAGGCGCGTCGTTCTACTGCAAAGACGCCGAGGTCGATCAGGCCAGGCGCGACTTGCAGCCCGGTAGCGTCGATGGTCTGTGCGTCGGCGGGCACGTCGAAGCTGTCTGTCGCGACAATCGTGTCGCCCTCGATCAGGACGTTCGTGCTGCCCCCCGTGATCGCGACGATGGTCATGCGCGGCGCTCCCGAGTCAGCACGTCGAGGCACGCCATTCGTACGGCGACCCCCATCTCGACCTGTTCGGCAATGAGGGATCGTCCTTCCATGTCCGCAACTGCGCTCGATATTTCGACGCCGCGGTTCATCGGCCCGGGGTGCATGACAACGGCATCCGGGTCGGCCAGCGCCAGCCGTTCCTCAGTCAGGCCATAAAGCGTGTGATACTCGCGCGTGCTCGGCACATAGGCACCCTCCATGCGCTCGTTCTGGAGCCGGAGCATCATCACGACATCGGCCCCCGCAATTCCTGCGTCCATGTCGGTATAGGCAGTGACGCCCATGCGCTCGACCGCGCGCGGCATCAGCGTGGCGGGCGCGATGACACGGACATCGGCGGCCAGCGCGGTCAGCGCGAGGATGTTCGACCGCGCGACGCGGCTGTGCAGCACGTCGCCGCAAATCGCGACCTTCACATTCGCAATGCGTCCGAAATGCCGGCGGATCGTGAGCGCATCGAGCAGCGCCTGCGTCGGATGTTCGTGTGCGCCGTCGCCCGCGTTCAAAACCGGGCAGTCGACCTTGTCCGCAATGAGCGCGACCGCACCCGACGATGCGTGCCGGATGACGATGACGTCGGCCCGCATCGCGTTGAGCGTGATCGCGGTGTCGATGAGCGTCTCACCCTTCTTCACGCTCGACTGCGCGGCGTGCATGTTGACGACGTCGGCGCCAAGCCGCTTGCCCGCGATCTCGAAGCTCAGGAGCGTGCGGGTCGAATTTTCGAAGAACGCATTGATCTGGGTCAGGCCGTCGAGACGGTGATCGGATGCCGAACGGCTGCGGTTGTGTTCGACCCAGCGGTCGGCCTCATCAAGCAGGAACGATATCTCGTGCGGCTGAAGTCCTGCGATGCCCGTCAGGTCGCGGTGGGGAAACGCCGATGTCATTAAAAACCCGCCCTAGGAGTGGCGCGCAGCCGTGGCAAGGCCGAGGGAACCGACCGTGCGCTTGTTCGCTCTGCTGGCACAGCAATGTGCTGTGCATGACAGGAGGCAAATGATGTCGGCACCCGAAAATCTGATGGATCTGTACACAGGCGAGCTGCAGGATTTGTGGTCGGCAAACGACCAGATGGCGCGGGTCCTGAAGAAGATTAATTCCAAGGTCAGCGACCCCGCGCTGAAGGACATGATGGCCAAGTCGCAGGAAGGGATCGCCGCGCATACCGAGGTATTGAAGGGCTTGCTCGAGGATTCGGGCGAGAAGGTCAAGAAAGAGCATTGCAAGGGCATGGAGGGCCTGGTCGAAGAAGCAGTCAAGCACACCGGCGAAGAGGCGCCCGACAAGGGTCCGGTGATGGATGCGGTGATCATCGCCCAGTATCAGCGCATGACGCATTACGGGATCGCGGGCTTTGGGACTGCGGCCTCTTTTGCCAAGACGCTCGGGCTGAAGGATGCTGAAAAGACACTGAAACAGGCGACCAAAGAAATCTATGGCGGCGACGAATATGCGACGAAATTGGCGGAGACCGCGGTCAATATCGATGCGATGGAGGACGCTTAGGAGGGGACGCAGACCTGTTTTACAACGTCACGTCCAATAGCTGAAGCCCATTTGCACGCTTGGCGCACGCGCGTTACGCTCCCGGAATAATTGGGGGGATGACGATGCGACAGGTGTCTGTGGCTGCTTTGGCGATATGTTTGATGCTCTCGGGTTGCGGTGGCGATAGCGGATCAGGAAGCAGCGGTGGCGGCACCGCCGTTACACCGCCGCCGCCCCCTCCACCGCCACCACCGCCGCCGCCCAGTCCGACCTATCTCAAGTACGACCAGTTGACGGGCAACCAGAGTTTCAAGACCGCCTGTGCCGGCCTGACTGCGCTGACCCCCCGCGGCGGCATTCCGGCCACAGATTTCGGGACCGGTTTCAGCCTCGATTACGCTTCCACGGCGCAAACCTATACGGTCAGCGGAAACGGCCTGTCAGTCGTGTTCGGACCTGCCGACGCTGATCCTGCAGTGCCCGTTGGCGTGAAGGCTTACCGCAAGGTCGGAGCGTCAATACCGACAGCGTTGTCGATCGGCACCGGTGCGGGTCTTGAATATGCTCGGGGATTTTCGCTTTTTGCGCCAGTCGGCGGTCAGCCGAACCAGTACACCTGCATATTCGGTGTGCCGACGTTGCTGACCGATGTGCCCGCCGCGACGGTTGTGACCTTTCCAAACGTCGGCCTAGCGGGAGCCGCCTATGTGCTCGAGGCAGGGGTGAACAAGACTTATTCGCTGGCTCCGAGCACGGGGACCGTGTCGGTAAACCTGACGACTGGCGTGGTGTCCATCACCATGAACCTGATCGGGACGCTGCAGTTGGCTGGAGGACCGGCCACGACCAATACGACGCTGGGGACTTACAACGGGACTGCGACGATCGATCCCGGCATTGGCACGTATCGGGGGACGCTGACCGGCGCTTCCAGTGCGTCGATCCTGTCGACCTTTGGCGGCTGGTTCTTCGGACCGCAGGGCAAGGAAGCCCTGATGTCATTTCAGATCACTGCCGACATCGGCGGAACGAATCGCCTTGCTGCGATCGGGGCATTGGGCGGCGCGCGCTAGCTTCCCGCAAGCCGGTCGATGGCACCCTGAAGAATATATGCGGCGGCGGCGCAATCGATTTGGGCCGCTCGTTTCGCACGCGTGATGTCGGCGGCGATCATCTGGCGTTCGACGGCGGCTGTCGACCAGCGCTCATCCCAAAGAAGAATGGGCAGTCCAATCGGATCGAGGTTGCGGGCGAAGGCGCGAGTCGACTGTGTCCGGGGGCTGTCGGTGCCGTCGAGATTGAGGGGAAGCCCGACGACGACGCCCTTGACCTGTTCGCGTGCGATCAGCGCTTCGAGCGCGGCGCGGTCGGCGGTGAACTTTGTCCGAGCGATAAGCAGGGCGGGACTTGCGATGGTCCAGCGTGCATCGCAGAGCGCGGTGCCGATGGTCCGGGTGCCGACGTCGAGCGCGAGCAGGCGACCGCCCGCGTGGAGCACCGCGGCAAAGTCAGTTGCCGACGCGGTGATCACCGCGCGCCGGAACGCTTTTCGAACGCCGCGAGCCGTCGTGACGCATCGGCGCGCACGTCCGCCCAGAACAGGCTGTAATCGAAGACGTGAAAATTGTTGCCGGGCAGGACGTACATGCCGACCCCTTCCGGCGGGGGGCCGATCAGGAGAAAACCGCGATTGTCGCAACGCGCGGGTACCTGGCCCGATGACAGCGTCCCTGTCTGAAGGTCGATGCTCGGGATCAGCGTCCCCCTATTGGCGGCGGCGGGGGCGGCACTGAAAGGCGTGCCGTTGATCGGATTGGTGCACAGCATGCGCGTGTCGCGGCGCGGTTTGCCGTTGAAGCCGATGGTGGCATCATAGGCGGCGGTGATTTGCGAGGTATCCGCAGGCTCGGCGAAGCTCTGCCAGCTCAGGATGCATCCGGGCTGATCGGCGGTCCTGCACGGTGGCAGCCCGAGCAGCGGCAGATCATTGGAAACCGACACGGGCCACCCGACCACATACGCCGCGACGATGCGTTTTGCGACCGGTCGTCCCGCAATCTGCTTGAGTAGAAGTTGCAGGAGATGGACCGATCCCTGGCTATGGCCCGCCACGATGATCGGACGGTCGGCGGGCACCTGGCTGAGGAAGAAGTTCCAGGCGGTTCTGACGTCGGTATAGGCCGCATCGAGCGCCTTCTGCGCCTCCGGCTGAGCTGTCAGGAACGCGCCGAACGCAGCCTGTCGGTAGCGCGGTGCCCAGACATCGCCGACACCGTTCAGCGTGCTCGCCTGTCCCCGCACGAACAACACTGCACGGTCGTTGGCGGTCTTGTCGTCGAGCGCCGCGTTCCAGCTGCTCCGGTCGAGGTAGCTGGTCGGATGGATGAAGAAGACGGCGGCATTGCCTTTCGGAGTGGCGTCCTGAAACCCCGGAGGCGTCCACCGCGCGGGACTGTCGGCGATATCGGGCCGCGCGATCCACATCTTGCGGTCGGCATAGACGTTCGCGGCAAGCGGTCGCTGTTGCACGAATGCCGCGCTCGGCACCATGGCCATACGGATGAGCCGCTCGCTGAACAGGCTCCACGCGAACCCTGCGGCCAGGATCAGCGCGATTATCGCGGCGACGACGAACAGGAACTTGCGGGCCATGGGCTTCCGATGGTTGAAGGGCGCGTGGCTTGCTGCTAGCCGCGCTGCCCGAGTGTTGTCCACAACACGCTCACGGAGGGCTTATGTCAGTCGATAGCGCAACCGTTCGAAAGATCGCATCGCTCGCCCGGATCGCCGTGACCGATGGCGAGGTCGACGCGATGGTCCCCGAATTGAACAACATCCTCGGGTGGATCGAGCAGCTTGGCGAAGTCGATGTAATGGGGGTCGAGCCGATGACGGCAGTCATCGCCAACACGCTTCGCTTACGAGAGGATGTCGTCAACGACGGCGGTATCCGTGATCGCGTGCTCGCCAATGCGCCCGCGCCTGAACACGGCTTTTTTGGCGTGCCCAAGGTGATCGAATAGTGGCGCTCACCGATCTTGGCATCGCCGCGATCCGCGACGGCGTGCGCGATGGCGATTTCTCTGGCCGCGAGGTGGCGACGGCGTTCGTCGACAAGGTGACCGAAGCAAAGGCGCTGAACGCATTCCTGGTCGAGACCGCCGATCACGCGCTTGCTGCCGCTGATGCTGCGGATGCAGACCGCGCGGCGGGAACGCTGAAGCCGTTGTCGGGGGTTCCGCTCGGCATCAAGGATTTGTTTTGTACCGAGGGTGTGGAGACGACGGCCGGGAGCCTGATCCTCGAGGGGTTCAAGCCGCAGTACGAATCCACCGTCACGGCAAAGCTGTGGGCGGCGGGGGCGGGAATGCTGGGCAAGCTCAACATGGACCAGTTCGCGATGGGGTCGTCGAACGAGACGAGCGCGTTCGGAAATGTTATTTCTCCGTGGCAGCGCAGCGATGGCGGCCCGGGAAAAAATTGGGCCGCGCTTGCTCCCGGCGGATCGTCGGGCGGCTCGTCGGCTGCGGTTTCGGCGCGACTGTGCCCCGGGGCGACAGGGACCGACACGGGCGGTTCGATCCGCCAGCCTGCCGCGTTCACGGGTATTTCGGGCATCAAGCCGACGTATGGACGCTGCTCGCGCTGGGGTGTCGTGGCGTTCGCCTCGTCGCTCGACCAGGCGGGGGCGATGGCGCGCGATGTTCGTGATTGTGCAATTTTGCTCGAGGCGATGGCCGGGTTCGACGCGAAGGACGCCACATCGCTCGACTTGCCAGTGCCCGGGTGGGAAGCCGGGTTGACGAGCGACCTGAGCGGGAAGCGCGTCGGTATTCCCAAGGAATACCGCGTCGAGAACATGCCGCCAGAGATCGATGCTTTATGGGAGCGGGGGATCGCCTGGCTGAAGGATGCAGGCGCGGAGATCGTCGAGGTCTCGTTGCCGCATACGCGCTATGCGCTGCCCGCCTATTACATCATTGCGCCGGCCGAGGCGTCTTCGAATCTCGCACGCTATGACGGCGTGCGATACGGATTGCGCGAACTAGCCGACGGCGCGGGCCTACAGGATATGTATGCGGCAACCCGTGCCGCCGGCTTCGGACCCGAAGTAAAACGCCGCATCATGATCGGCACTTATGTCCTGAGTGCAGGGTTCTACGACGCTTACTTCACACAGGCCTCGAAGGTGCGCGCGCTTATCGCTCGCGATTTCGACGAGGCGTGGAAATCGTGCGACCTGCTACTCACGCCAACCGCACCGAGCGCGGCTTTTGCGCTTGGAGAGAAATCGGACGATCCGCTGGCTATGTACCTCAACGACGTCTTCACGGTGCCGTCGTCGCTAGCAGGATTGCCCGCGATGTCAGTGCCCGGCGGCCTCGACGCACAGGGGCTGCCATTGGGGCTCCAGATCATTGGCAAGGCGCTGGACGAACAGGGCGTGATGAATGCGTGCCTTGCTGTGGAGGAACGCGCCGGATTCACTGCGCGACCGGGAGAGTGGTGGTGAGCGGTTTCCGCATCACGGGCGCCACCGGCGACTGGGAGGTCGTGATCGGCCTTGAAGTTCACGCGCAGATCACGTCGAACGCGAAGCTCTTTTCCGGTGCATCGACCGCGTTCGGGTCGGAACCTAACGCAAACGTATCGCTTGTTGACGCCGCGATGCCGGGGATGTTGCCTGTGCCGAACGGCGAGTGCGTGAAGCAGGCGGTGCGGACGGGACTTGCGATCGACGCACAGATCAATCGCTGGAGCCGGTTCGATCGCAAGAATTATTTTTATGCCGACCTGCCGCAGGGATATCAGATTTCGCAGCTTTATCATCCGATTGTCGGCGAAGGCTCGCTTACTGTTGAGACTGACGAGGGCAAGAAGGTCATTGGCGTCGAGCGCATCCACATCGAGCAGGATGCGGGCAAGCTGATGCACGACCAGCATCCGACGATGAGTTATGTCGACCTCAACCGATCGGGCGTTGCGCTGATGGAGATCGTGTCGAAGCCCGACCTGCGTTCCCCCGCAGAGACCGGCGCCTATGTGAAGAAGCTGCGCGCGATCCTGCGCTATGTCGGATCGTGCGACGGAAATATGGAACAGGGGTCGATGCGCGCCGACGTCAACGTGTCGGTCCGTAAACCGGGTGATGAATTCGGAACGCGGACCGAGACCAAGAATGTCAATTCGGTGCGCTTCATCCAGGCGGTCGTCGAGTACGAGGCAAGACGCCAGGTCGAGGTGATCGAGGGCGGCGGGACGATCCGACAGGAAACGCGGCTGTGGGAT
>JANMKS010000090.1:0-3309 GCA_031372155.1 Sphingomonas sp. | reverse complement strand
GATCTTGGCTATCACTTGAAGCATGTCGACGACATTTTCGCCCGCGTATTCGGCTAACGATTGCAATTCCTGCAATCGCCTTCGCAATCGTTGCGATTGCGATACTCGACGTGATCACTAGGAATTGCTGCATCGCACCATTGCGATGTAACAGGAGGCTGCATCATGCAGACGTTCGAGACGGCGGTGTTCACCGCTACCGCGATCGTTGCCCAGATGCTGGTCGTTGCCGTGATGTTCGCGGCCTAGTCAGCACTCTGCGCAAGCCGCCCGCTCCCTCAAGGAGCGGGCGGGTCGCTTTTCCTCAAACGATATCGTCGAATACCGACTTGATCTTGTCGAAGAAGCTCGTCGATTTGGGGCATTCCTCGCCGGTTTCGGTTTCCCGAAAAGCTTCGAGCAGTTCCTTTTGCCTGGCGTTCAAGCGTGTCGGCGTTTCAACCTCGACCTGAATGACCAGATCGCCCTGTCCCCGACCGTTCAGAACGGGCATCCCTGCACCGCGCTGGCGAATTTGCTTACCCGACTGAATCCCGGCGGGGATCCTGATTTCGTGCCGCTCGCCGTCCAGGCCGGGCAAGTCGATTGCCCCGCCCAAGGCAGCAGTCGTGAAACTAATCGGCGCGCGCGCGAACAATGTCGTGCCCTCGCGCTCGAATATCGCATGCCGAGTGACATGCAGAAATATGTACAGATCGCCCGGCGGGGCGCCTCGTGCCCCCGCTTCGCCTTCGCCCGACAGCCGGATTCGTGTGCCCTCGTCGACGCCCGCGGGAACATTGACCGACAAGGTCTTGGCCTTGTCGACGCGTCCCTCTCCGCGGCAATTCGGACAGGGGTCTGCAATCACCTGTCCCGCGCCGTGGCATGACGGACATGCGCGTTCGACGACGAAAAAGCCCTGCTGCGCCCGCACCTGACCGCGCCCGCCGCAAGTCGGACACGCCTTCGCCGAAGTGCCCGGCTTTGCGCCGGAACCCTCGCACGGCTCGCACCGCGTGGAGACATCGACCTTTATCTCTGTCGCCTTGCCATGGAACGCCTCTTCGAGTGTGATCTCCATGTCGTACCGCAAATCCGCGCCGCGCCGCGGCCCCGACTGACGCCCGCGCGCACCGCCCATGAATTCGCCGAACACGCTTTCGAATATGTCGGAGAAGCCCTCGAAGCCCTGCCCCTGATTGCCTCCGCCGTTCTGAAATGCGGCCTTGCCGAAGCGATCATAGGCCGCACGCTTCTGCGGATCCTTCAGGACATCATAAGCCTCAGAGATCGATTTGAATTTCGCTTCCGACTTGTCACACCCCGGGTTTTTGTCGGGGTGGAATTTCATCGCCAGCTTGCGATAGGACGTCTTGATCGTCCCGTCGTCAGCGGTTCGCTCGACCTCGAGCAGTTCATAGTAATCGTCAGACATTCATGCCCCCGGGAACGTCCCCCGACTTCGCTCACGATGAACGGTGAGCGCACTCGCTCTGCATCCGTTCAGTTCGAGCAAAGTCGAGGACCGCTGCGCCACGTTTACGCCTTCGCGTTATCGTCCACTTCGGAAAACTCCGCGTCGACCACACCGTCGTCAGCCGCCTGTGCGGTTTCGGCACCCGGAGACGCGGCAGACGCCTGCTCTTTCTCATAGATTGCCTGACCCATCTTCATCGCAACCTGCGCCAGCGCCTGTGCCTTGTCGGTCATCGCGGCAACATCGCCGCCTTCGACCGCAGTCTTGGCCTCGGCGACCGCAGCCTCGATTTCAGTCTTCAGCGCCTCGTCGATCTTGTCACCGTTGTCGACCAGCTGACGCTCGGTCGTGTGGATGAGCGATTCGGCGTTGTTCTTGGCCTCGGCCGCCTCGCGACGCTTCTTGTCGTCGTCGGCGAACTGCTCGGCATCGCGGACCATCTGGTCGATGTCAGCTTCGGACAGGCCGCCCGATGCCTGGATCTTGATCTGCTGTTCCTTGCCGGTGCCCTTGTCCTTGGCGCTGACGTTGACCAGCCCGTTGGCATCGATGTCGAACGTGACCTCAATCTGCGGGACGCCCCGCGGTGCCGGTGGAATGCCGATCAAGTCGAACTGCCCGAGGATCTTGTTGTCCGCCGCCATTTCGCGCTCGCCCTGAAACACCCGGATCGTGACCGCATTCTGGTTGTCATCGGCTGTCGAATAGGTTTGCGACTTCTTGGTCGGGATCGTCGTGTTGCGATCGATCATGCGCGTGAACACGCCCCCGAGCGTCTCGATACCGAGCGACAGCGGCGTCACATCGAGCAGCAGTACGTCCTTGACGTCCCCTTGCAGCACGCCCGCCTGAATCGCGGCGCCCATCGCCACGACTTCGTCCGGGTTGACACCGGTCTGCGGATCCTTGCCGAAGAAATTCTTCACGACTTCACGGACGCGGGGCATGCGCGTCATCCCGCCGACGAGCACGACCTCATCAATTTGCTCCGCCTTCATGCCCGCATCGGCGAGCGCCTTCTTGCACGGCTCAAGCGTACGGCTGATGAGACTCTCGACAAGCTTTTCGAGGTCGGCACGGCTGATTGATTTGACGAGATGCTTGGGCCCAGTCGCGTCAGCGGTGATGAAGGGCAGGTTCACTTCGGTCGTCTGTGCCGAAGACAGCTCGATCTTGGCTTTCTCTGCCGCTTCCTTCAGCCGCTGCAACGCCAGCTTGTCCTGCGTAAGGTCGATGCCTTCGGCCTTCTTGAAGTCGGCAGCCAGGAATTCGACAATCTTTGAATCGAAGTCTTCGCCACCCAGGAAAGTATCGCCATTGGTCGACTTAACCTCGAACACGCCGTCGCCGATTTCCAGGATCGAGACGTCGAACGTGCCGCCGCCCAGATCATAAACGACGATCGTCTTGCCGTCCTGCTTGTCGAGGCCATAGGCCAGCGCCGCCGCCGTCGGTTCATTGATGATGCGCAGCACTTCAAGGCCCGCGATCTTGCCGGCGTCCTTGGTGGCCTGGCGCTGGGCATCGTTGAAATAAGCAGGGACCGTGATGACGGCCTGCGTGACGCTCT
Organism: Sphingomonas sp.; assembly: GCA_031372155.1. Lineage (GTDB taxonomy): Bacteria > Pseudomonadota > Alphaproteobacteria > Sphingomonadales > Sphingomonadaceae > Sphingomonas_O. The sequence goes on along the minus strand of JANMKS010000090.1, from coordinate 280 downwards.
CGCCCAGATATGCCTCGGCCGTGTCCTTCATCTTCTGAAGGATGAATGCCGAAATCTGACTGGGCGAATAATCCTCGCCGCTCGCCTTTACCCACGCATCGCCGTTCGGACCCTTGGCAATCGTGTAGGGAACGAGTTCGGTATCCTTCTTGGTGATCGGATCGTCATACCGGCGACCGATCAGGCGCTTCACGGCAAAAATCGTATTGTCGGAATTCGTGACCGCCTGGCGCTTTGCCGGCTGGCCAATCAGGCGCTCGCCATCTTTGGCGAAAGCCAC
>JANMKS010000082.1:0-3652 GCA_031372155.1 Sphingomonas sp. | reverse complement strand
AGCCCGCGATTGCTGTCCTATGACCAGAGCGGCTTTATCTGGGACACCGGCGTGGTCTGGCGCCCCAGTCGCCGCACGTCTGCCGAATTCCGCGTCGGGCAACGCTATGGCAGCATGACGTACATCGGCAGCATTTCCTATCGGATGAGCGCGAACATGGCATTCCAGGCAGGGCTTTATGACGGCGTGCAGACGTTCGGTCGTCAGCTTTCGCAAGGGCTTGCCGCGTTGCCCACGCAGTTCACAATCGCGCGCAATCCGTTCGGCGGGGGTGTTGGCGGATGTGTGTATTCGGTCGCGGGCGGCGGTGCCTGTCTCGACGATGCTCTGCAATCGGTGGCGACCGGCACGTATCGCACGCGCGGCGTCAACGCCGTCTGGAGCTACAGCCGGGGACCGTTGAAGGCGGGAGTGGGCGGCGGCTATGCACAGCGGCGCTTCTTTGCGCCTGTCGGCAGTGCGTTTTCGACCAACGGCGTGACGGATCAGAGTTATTACCTGCAGGCCTTCATTGCGCGCCGGCTCGATGAAACATCGAGCATCGACGCCAGCGTCTATGGCAGCTTGTTCGAAAGCGGAATCGCGGGCGCACCGAGCGCATTCGGAGCCGGGGGGACGGCGGCCTATTACCGGCGTCTGGGCAGCCGCCTGACCGGCAGCGCCGCAGTCGGTCTATACGCGACCAACACGGATAGCGCTGGATCGTCATTGACCGGCTCAGCGCTGCTGGGCGCGCGGTACGAGTTTTAGGGAAAGCTGGGCATGTACACCGAACATTTTGGCCTCACCGCCGCGCCGTTCCAATTGACGCCGGATCCGCGCTTCTGGTTCGAATCGGCCACGCATAGAAAGGCTATGGCGTATCTCGGCTACGGACTTGCGCAGGGGGAGGGCTTCATAGTCGTCACCGGCGACATCGGCGCGGGCAAAACGACACTTGTCGGCCACCTCATGCAGTCGATCGATCCGCTCCGCCTCGAAGCATTCAATGTGGTGTCGACGCAGGTCGAAGGCGACGACATGCTGCGCTTGGTGGCGCAGGCACTCGGCCTATCGACCGAAGGCGTCGAAAAGGCGCAGATGCTGAGCCGGATGGAGCGTTATCTCAATGAAACCGCGCGCAGCGGACGCAAGACCTTGCTGATTGTTGACGAAGCGCAGAACCTCGGCGTTTCGGCGCTCGAAGAACTTCGCATGTTGTCGAACTTCCAGGCGAGCGGGGGAGCGCTCTTGCAGATTCTCCTGCTTGGGCAGCCCGAGTTTCGTGATCGCCTGCAAGGCGCTCCCGATCTGGAACAATTGCGCCAGCGCGTGATTGCGACGCACCACCTCGATCCGATGGCTGCCGATGAAGTGTTGCCCTACCTGCGTCATCGTCTGAAGCTCGTCGGTTGGACCGACAACCCCGAGGTTACGGGGGACGCGGCGAGCGCGCTTCACGCCGCGTCGGGCGGTCTGCCGCGCAAGATCAATACGTTGGCAACGCGCGCCCTGTTGATGTCTGCAGTTGGGGACGAAACGGTCATCGACGCGCAGACAATTACGCGCGTTGTGAAAGATTTGCAGGAAGATACTCCCGCAAAGTCCGAGCCGCCAGCGTCGTTCGACGACCCGCACCCGCTCGACCACGCCGCGCGCCTGACGATGCTCGAGACCCAGCTGCAGGAGCAGGAAGCGGCGCTGCGTCGAGTACTTACGCTGCTCGTCGACTGGGTGGAGCGCGACGATCCGGTCCGCGCCACGGCAGCCTGAGCAAAATGCTCAACGCCTTGTCGGTTGATGTCGAGGACTGGTTCCAGGTCGGGGCATTCGAGACGACGATCCACCGAAACGACTGGGACACGCTTGAATCGCGGGTCGAGCGCAATAGCGATGCCGTGCTCGATCTCTTTGCGGCGGCAGGCGTGTCAGGCACTTTTTTCACGCTCGGCTGTATTGCAAGGCGCTGCCCGAAGCTGATCCGCCGGATCGCCGACGCCGGGCACGAGATTGCCAGCCACGGCTGGGACCATCGTCGCATCTTTCTGATGAATCGCAGCGAGTTCTCGGCAGATATTGCCAGGACGCGCAAGACATTGGAGGATGCGAGCGGCCGCGCCATTACGGGCTACCGTGCACCGAGCTTCTCGATTGATGCACGAACACCGTGGGCGCATGACGTCCTTGCAGAGGCGGGATACGCCTATTCATCGAGCGTCGCTCCTGTGCGGCACGACCATTATGGCTGGCCCCAAGCGCCGCGCTTTGCTTTCCGGCCCGTTATGGGAAGCCCTTTCGTAGAGCTTCCTGTCACGACTGCGCGTTTTGCGGGAAGAACACTCGCGGCGGGCGGCGGCGGTTTCTTTCGTCTTCTCCCCTATCCATTTTCGGGTTGGGCGATCAGGCAGGTGAACGCTGCAGGCCAACCGGCGGTCTTTTACTTTCATCCCTGGGAAATCGATCCGGACCAGCCGCGCGTTGCCGGTGCTCCGCTTCGCTCGCGGCTGAGGCACTATACGAACTTGTCGGTGATGGCGGGGAAGCTCGACAGGCTGACGCGCGATTTCGAATGGGGTCGGGTCGACGAAGTCGCGGCACGATCGTGAACGGCGTCCGACTTGCCGACCTCGCTTCGGCTGCGGACTGCGGCTTCATCGATGCGTTCATCGAAGATAATCCCGATGCGACTCCGTTCCACAAGCGCGCGTGGCTTCAAGCGGTGACGACGGGGTGCCGCCAGCGAGGGCATTACCTGATTGCCGAAGGCGGCATCCTTCCCCTGACCGAGGTGCGCTCAAGACTGTTCGGCAACGCGCTTGTCTCAAGCGGGTTCGCAGTCGGCGGCGGCGTTCTCGCCCATGATCAAGCCACTGCGAACGCGCTTGCCGACGCGGCCTGGAAGCTCGCGGTGCGACTGTCGTGTCCGAACGTCGAACTGCGCGGGGGATTGCTTCCTGCGGGATGGGAGCAGGACCGGTCGACGTATCTTGGCTTTACGCACGCCGTAGCGGGCGACGACGCGGCTCAATTACGCGCAATCCCCCGCAAGCAGCGGGCCGAAGTGCGCAAGGCATGCAATAGCGGACTCACGGTTGATATCGGGGATCGTGCGGCGCATTATTCGGTTTATGCCGAGAGCGTGCGGAACCTCGGCACGCCCGTCTTCCCGCGAAAGCTGTTCGATGCGGTCCTCGATGCCTTTGGCCCCGAAGCGGACATACTGACGGTACGCAGGGACGACGTTCCGCTCGCGAGCGTGCTGAGCCTCTATCACCGGGGCACGGTGATGCCTTACTGGGGCGGAGGGACGGCGGCGGCGCGCGCCGTTCGCGCCAATGACATGATGTATTTCGCGCTGATGCGCCATGCCCGACGGCGTGGCTGTACGCGCTTCGATTTCGGTCGATCGAAGGCCGGAACCGGTGCCGCGGCCTTCAAACATAATTGGGGGTTCGATCCGCAACCTCTTGTTTACGCCAAACGATCGACTGGAGAGGGAAGGTCCGTCAACCCGCTCGACGCGAAATACAGCCGGAAGGTCCAATTGTGGCGCAGCTTGCCGTTGCTGGTCGCCAATCGGCTGGGGCCGTTCATCGCGCGCGGGCTGGGGTGATGGGCGACATCCTGTTTCTCGCGCACCGCCTGCCTTACCCGCCCGACCGCGGCGACCGGA